>CAIPTD010000042.1 GCA_903867885.1 uncultured Ferrovum sp.
TAAACCTGTTAAACAGCATTGATTCTCATGACTGTAATCGGCTTAAATTAAACTAGATAAAAATTTTAGGAGTGCATGAGAAATGATGAAAGGTGGATTGGGCGGCCTGATGAAACAGGCACAGCAGATGCAAGAGAACATGAAAAAAGCGAAGGACCAACTTGCTACGATGGAAGTGACCGGCGAGTCTGGCGCTGGAATCGTGAAGGTCACCATGACCTGTAGCAATCAAGTACGCAGAGTAGAGCTGGCTCCGGCTGCGATGGAGGATAGAGAGATGTTGGAAGACCTGTTGGTTGCAGCTTTAAATGATGCTGGCCGCAAGGCAGAAGCCACGTCCTCAGAAAAAATGGCCGGATTTACCGCTGGTTTGAATCTGCCCGCTGGTTTGAAATTGCCCTTTTAAGGGTCGAAAAGCGTGAAAACACCCACCGGTCTTGAGGCGCTGATTGAAGCCTTCCGGTGCCTTCCTGGGGTGGGGCCTAAGTCATCCCAGCGCATGGCCTTTTATTTGCTCCAGCGGGATCGCAAAGGGGCCCAGCGTTTAGCTGAAACCCTCGCACATGCGCTCGATACCATCAGGAATTGCTCGGGGTGCAATACCTTCACTGAACGTGAAGTCTGCGATTTATGCGCGTCTTCCAACCGAGATTCATCGGTATTGTGCGTGGTTGAAACCCCTGCCGATCAGTTAATGATCGAGCAAACGCACGCTTACCAAGGCCGCTATTACATTTTGATGGGACGCTTGTCTCCCCTTGATGGAGTGGGGCCAGAGCAACTCGCTTTAGATCGTTTCATTCGTCGTGCTCTAGATGGGGTGGTGCAAGAGGTGATCTTGGCGACAAACTTCACCATTGAGGGCGAGGCAACGGCGCATTACCTCAGTCAGTTGTTGAGGCCCCGTGGCATTCAGGTTTCGCGCATCGCCCGTGGTTTGCCCGTTGGCGGGGAATTGGAATATACCGATGCAGGTACTGTAGCCCAAGCCTTGATTGAGCGGCGTGTTGTGACTGAATAGCCCTTTTTATCAAGCGGCTAAGCGTTCTTCAACAAGTCTGGATGTATTGTGAAAAGGCAGGTTTTGTTCCATTCGCTCCTTTTTGATCTCAATGAGAGGATCTTTAAGTGCGAATAAGTTTGCGTTTGTTGCAATAGCCCGCGATAATTGAAAGCTCGGCGGGGTGTAGCGCAGCCCGGTAGCGCGCCTGCTTTGGGAGCAGGATGTCGGAGGTTCGAATCCTCTCACCCCGACCACCGTCAACTGGATCTCCTTGAGAGACATGATTGAAAGCAGCTCACGAAGATTCTCCCTCTGACTCTGCCCATAGCTCAGCTGGATAGAGCAACGGCCTTCTAAGCCGTAGGTCGCAGGTTCGACTCCTGCTGGGCAGGCCAAAAATACCCGGTCTGTACCGGACACATTGTTTACACTTTGTACCGAGCACATACTTCACAGTACACCCCTTTTAATCTCCCAAGAATTACATTTTCATTATGATTATTCCAATAGAGCTCACTGTAACTCGTTTAAAATAGAAATGATGAGAAAAACCCTAAATGTCGACTGATAAACTTTATTTAACTCCTTTTGAGAATGCGCTTGCTAGACTTCAAGAGGGTTATGCGCGCTATCAACAAGATATAAAGGATAACCAAATTCGGGATGGATTAATTCAAAGATTTGAATTTACTTATGAAATAAGCCACAGGATGCTCAAACGTTATCTTGAAAGAACTTCCCCAAACCCTGAGCAGTTTGACTCCATGTCGTTCGCTGATTTGATTCGGAGTGGCAATGAACACTCCTTACTTTTAAGTGATTGGAATCAATGGAAGATATTTCGAGAAATGCGAGCAAAATCAAGTCATACTTATGACGAAGACATTGCCCTACAGGTGGTATCTGTAATTGAAGACTTTATTGCAGAAGCGAGAGTACTTTTAGATCAACTTCAAAA
>CAIPTD010000043.1 GCA_903867885.1 uncultured Ferrovum sp.
GCGCTGAATCGAATACATCGACAACAGCAAGAGCAACTTATATCGTTCTTCCGCGTATCCGGCGGAAGGAACGTCACCTTTTGGGGACTAGACCTAACGGCGCGGGCGCGACCGGATTTCGACAACTAGGGGTACTGTCCAAGGTGGGCTCTAAGGTTATAAAGATGGAGCGAGGTTAGTCTTCATGCTGCACGGTGTCAACGCCACAGCATGAGAATTATTTTTGTCTGCCGTACTTTCAAACCACAGCAGGGATGGTTTCAAAGACAATCACCCCATTTCGGCAATCCACACGCACGGTATCTTTGGGTGCTAATGAACCGTCCAGCAACTTCCTGGATAGCGGATTCTCCACCTGAGATTGCAACGCCCGCTTTAGTGGGCGCGCGCCAAAAGTGGGATCAAAGCCCGCTGCTGCGATTTCGCTGAGCGCAGCTTCAGTCATATCAAGATGAATATCTTGAGCGGCTAAGCGCTGCGCCAAACGTCCAACCTGAATCCCTGCAATGGCTTTAACATTGGCGTCGTTAAGAGCATGAAAGACCACCACCTCATCGATACGATTCACAAACTCAGGCCTAAAGAAGGTTTTCACTTCAGCCATCACCGCAATTTTTACCAAATTATATGGATCGCCGGACATGCTCTGAATAATGCTGGATCCCAGATTAGAGGTCATCACAATCACAGTGTTTCGGAAGTCTACGGTACGGCCTTGACCATCGGTCATCCGACCATCATCCAACACTTGTAGCAATACATTGAACACATCAGGATGGGCCTTTTCTACCTCATCCAACAAAATCACTGCGTAAGGCTTGCGACGCACGGCTTCTGTGAGATACCCCCCTTCTTCATAGCCCACATAACCCGGGGGCGCACCAATCAGACGCGCCACTGAATGCTTCTCCATAAACTCTGACATATCGATACGAATCAGATGGTCTTCGCTGTCGAATAAAAAGCCTGCTAAAGCTTTGCAGAGTTCAGTTTTCCCCACCCCAGTAGGCCCCAGAAACATAAAAGATCCATAGGGTTTATTTGGATCAGCCAATCCTGCACGTGAACGACGAATGGCATCAGAGACCAGCCTCACCGCCTCATCCTGGCCAATCACCCGCTGATGCATAGCATCTTCCATCGCCAAAAGTTTTTGGCGCTCTCCTTGCATTAAGCGTGAGACAGGGATGCCGGTAGCACGGGCCACCACTTCTGCAATTTCTTCAGCTCCCACTTGCGTTCTCAGCAGCTTAGGACGCGCAGATGAGGATTCATTTTTTTGAGCATCTTTAAGTTGCTCTTCCAGCTTTGGCAAGCTGCCATATTTGATTTCAGAGGCGCGCTGCAAATCACCCCGCCGTTGCGCGGCATCCATCTCAGCCTTTAATTTATCGAGCTCTTCTTTGACGGCTTGATTACCCTGAACGGAAGCCTTCTCATGTCTCCATACTTCATCGAGGTCTGAATACTCGCGATCTAGACGCAAGATTTCTTCTTCTAATAGCCCCAATCTTTTTTGAGAGGCGTCATCGGTCTCCCGTTTCACCGCCTCACGCTCGATTTTGAGTTGAATCAAACGTCGATCGAGCTTATCCATGACTTCTGGTTTCGAATCAATTTCCATCTTGATGCGCGCTGCAGCCTCATCAATCAGGTCAATGGCTTTGTCAGGTAAGAAGCGATCAGTGATGTAGCGATGTGAGAGTTCAGCGGCAGCCACGATGGCCGGATCAGTAATATCGACCCCATGATGCACTTCGTATTTTTCCTGCAAACCTCGCAATATAGCGATGGTACTTTCCACCGTGGGCTCGCCCACCAAAACCTTCTGAAACCGGCGCTCAAGTGCTGCGTCTTTCTCAACATACTTGCGATATTCATCTAGTGTGGTTGCACCCACGCAATGCAATTCCCCGCGAGCAAGAGCTGGTTTCAGCATATTGCCCGCATCCATCGCCCCTTCAGCTTTACCAGCGCCCACCATGGTATGCAGCTCATCGATAAAGACAATGGTTTGCCCTTCATCGAGTGAGAGCTCTTTCAACACCGCTTTCAGTCGCTCTTCAAACTCTCCGCGATACTTGGCTCCCGCCAACAACGAGGCCATATCTAAAGACAGAACTCGCTTACCTTTGAGCGAATCAGGCACTTCATCATTGATAATACGTTGGGCCAAACCTTCTACAATGGCCGTTTTACCTACACCTGGTTCTCCAATTAGAACCGGATTATTTTTGCTGCGACGTTGCAAAATCTGGATCACGCGTCGGATTTCATCATCACGACCAATCACAGGATCGAGCTTGCCTTTCCGGGCCAATTCAGTCAGATCAACAGTATATTTGTTGAGCGCTTCGCGTTGGCCTTCTGCACCTTGCTCGTTCACCGCTTGATTTCCGCGAACACTATTAATGGCAGAGAGAATGGCCTGGCTATGCCCACCGTACTGGCGCAATAACCGCCCCGCCTCACCTTTATCCTGATTCAGCGCAATCAAAAACATCTCGGAGGCAATGAATTGATCGCCCCGTGTTTGGGCCTCTTTATCTGCGAGATTTAAGAGATTATTGAGGTCGCGGGATACATTGATCTCACCAGCGTTGCCTTCAATCTTGGGGAGTCTATCCATCGCTTGCACCAGTGCCGCTCTGAGTGGTGGAACAGCCACCCCAGCCTTGGACAACAAAGGAGCAAGGCTATCCTCCCCCTCTATCATGGCCATTAAAAGATGTACGGGTTCAATTGCACCATTGGAACGCCCTGCGGCTAAACTTTGAGCGTCGGCAAAAGCCTGTTGAAAACGTGTTGTTAGTTTATCAAAGCGCATAGTATTTAAGCCTCATAGTGAGTACCAGTATGTTATTCAGATGGGGTAAGTCCCCAAGAAATCAAGTACTGAAATAGTATGCGGAGTTGTATTAGGATTTTCTGTGCGCTACATCAACCTATTCATTCACAATTTAAGCGCCCGAGTCGCATTTGCTGAAGTTATACTGTTGGAATAAAAATAAACTTTATCTTTTATCGGGTTTTACATGTTGATCTGGTTAAACAATAAAATTGCAAAACCCCTGAATGGGATTGAAAGATCTTTTAAGCGTTTGCGCTTCGCTTTGTGCCTAGCAGTGACGGCCGGCTTGCTGCTTTCTGCCTGTGCCACTGTGCCCGGGCCTGCCAACCCTAAAGACCCCTATCAGTCCACCAACCGAGCCATCTTCAAATTCAATCAAACCTTGGATGAGCTTGCAGTTAAGCCCGCTGCTCAGGCGTATCGGTTTATTACGCCGCAATTTGTGAGAACTGGCATCCATCATTTTTTCTCGAACCTGAATGATGTCACCGTGATCATTAACGATATTTTGCAAGGCAAGGCCAGCCAAGGTGGAAGAGATGCGCTGCGCTTTACCGTTAATACCACCGTTGGTCTTTTAGGATTTATCGATGTCGCTACGCAAGCGGGACTAGAAAAACACCATGAAGACTTTGGCTTAACCCTGGGGCATTGGGGCGTCAGTCCGGGCCCTTATTTGGTTTTACCTCTTCTGGGCCCTAGCACAGTAAGAGATACGATTGGATTAGCCCCTGATTATGAAGCACGTTATGCTTTACTTTTCAACAACATGTCCATCACCCATCGAGATGAAGCCTTTGTTCTTGAAACCGTTTCAGTTAGAGAGGGTTTTATGGATGATGAGGACTTGATTAACGATGTGGCGTTGAGTTCAGATCACTACAACATCATCCGGGATGCATGGCTACAGCGCCGCCGCAATCAAATCTATGACGGCAACCCCCCCGCCGACCCAGACGATCTGACTGATGATGACCCCGTACCCACTTCACAAAAGAGGTAGCTGAGCGTAGTTCTAATGGTATAGCTCCAGTCATTCAGAATTTTTAAGTTTCTAGTCGATGATGATTGCAGCGAGCACGCGCCGGCCTTCCCCTGCCAAGACATTAAAAGTTCGGCAGGCCGCCTGGGTATCCATTGCCTCAAAGCCAATGCGAGCTTCTCCAAACGCCCTGACCAATCGAGGATGCGGGAATCGGAATACTCGGCCAGAGCCAAACAAAACCAACTCAGGCTTATGCTCTAACAGCGCACTAAAATGCTGTTCCTCTAAGCTATCAAACTGAACGGGCCAAAGCGCTGGCGCGCGATCAGGCAACACAATCAAACTCCCTTGATGGCGCTGAGCATTGATCTCAACCCCCTCATTATCATAGCCAGTAAAAGTAAAAGCCACACCAGCGGCGGATAAGTTAAATTTCATCATTTAGTTTAAGAACGCGTATAGCCTTAGGGGTAAAAGAGTACTTTCTGATAAGATTGTAGGCTTGCTTTCGACCAGAATGTTCAAAGAGATGTCTGAATTCCCACGTATCAAACGCTTACCACCCTACGTTTTCAATATCACCGGTGAACTAAAAGCCGCCGCCCGTAAACGCGGCGAGGATATTATCGACTTCGGCATGGGCAACCCTGACCAACCTACGCCCCAGCACATTGTTGATAAGCTAGTGGAAGCTGCTCAGCGCAATGATACCCACGGTTATTCCCTTTCTAAAGGCATTCCGCGTGTTCGCAAGGCCATTTGCAACTGGTACAAAACCCGGTTCAACGTGGACCTGAATCCCGACACCGAGGCCATTTTTACCATTGGCTCCAAAGAAGGCATTGCGCATCTGATGACCGCCGTGCTCGACACCGGAGATATCGTTTTAGCGCCCAATCCCAGTTACCCCATACATATTTACGGTCCAGTCATTGCAGGTGCGGATATTCGCCATATTCCTATGCTGCCAGACGTGGACTTTTTCGATGAACTTGAAAAAGCCATCAAAGGTTCTTACCCCAAACCCAAACTTTTGATTTTATGCTTCCCCAGCAACCCCACCACCCAATGCGTGGAGTTGGAGTTCTTTGAGCGTGTGATTGCTTTGGCCAAAGAATATGGGATTTACGTGGTGCATGATCTGGCCTATGCCGACATCGTATTCGATGGCTATCGCGCTCCATCCATCATGGAAGTCCCCGGCGCCAAAGATGTGGCCGTTGAATTCTTCACCATGAGCAAGAGCTACAGCATGGCAGGCTGGAGAGCAGGCTTTATGGTGGGCAATCCAGAATTGGTGGCCGCACTTGCCCGCATCAAGAGCTATCACGATTACGGTACCTTTACTCCCATTCAAGTAGCGACCATTGTGGCCCTGGAGGGTCCGCAAGATTGCGTGGAAGACATCCGTGCTACCTATCAGCGCCGCCGCGACGTGATGGTGCAGGGACTACATGCTATTGATTGGATGGTCGATAACCCTAAGGCCAGTATGTATGTTTGGGCCCGTATTCCTGAGCATTATCGCAAAATGGGCTCACTGGAGTTTTCTAAGCACGTATTGGCTGAAGCCAAGACTGCGGTTTCACCTGGAATTGGTTTTGGCGAATATGGCGATACCCATGTTCGCTTTTCATTGATTGAAAACGAAGCGCGAACAAGGCAAGCCATTCGTGGTCTGCGCGATATGTTCCGTAAGGATGGAGTGCTATGAACCCGATGCGCATCGGCCTCTTAGGCCTGGGCACCGCTGGCGGTGGAACCTACCAAATTTTACTTCGCAATCGCGAAGAAATCGCCCGCCGTGCAGGCCGTGAAATTCATGTGGTTACAGCTGCCGTTCGTGACCTCGATAAAGCCAAAGCAAAATTTGGATTGGACTTACGCCTCACCACGAACCCTGAGTACGTTGTCGATGCGCCGGATGTAGATATCGTTGTTGAGCTGATGGGGGGCATTGAGCCCGCGCGCAGCTTGATCTTGGCTGCGATCCGCAAGGGTAAACATGTGGTGACTGCCAACAAAGCATTACTGGCTTTGCATGGCAACGAGATTTTTTCAGAGGCGCAAAAGTACGGCGTGATGGTGGCGTTTGAAGCCGCGGTTGCAGGCGGCATTCCCATCATCAAAGCCTTGCGTGAAGGCCTCACTGCTAACCGTATTCAATGGGTAGCCGGCATTATCAATGGGACAAGCAATTTTATATTAACGCGGATGCGGGATGAGGGAGCGAGCTTTGCAGACGCCCTAGCTGAGGCACAAAAACTAGGCTATGCCGAAGCGGACCCCACCTTCGATATTGAAGGGATCGATGCCGCCCACAAACTCACCATCATGGCGGCCATTGCCTTTGGCGTACCCATGAAATTTGATCAGGCCTATACCGAAGGCATTTCCAAGCTCACTGCAGCCGATATTCAATATGCCGAAGAATTTGGATATCGCATCAAACTACTCGGTATTTGTCGTCGCACGGACCATGGCTTTGAATTGCGTGTGCATCCCACTCTTATTCCTGAGCGGCAACTGATTGCGAATGTAGATGGTGTGATGAATGCCATTCTGGTGAGGGGCGATGCGGTTGGATCCACCCTGTATTACGGTGCTGGCGCGGGCGCTGAGCCCACGGGTTCTGCCGTGGTAGCCGATCTGGTGGATGTGACGCGTATGCACACCGCAGACCCTGATCATCGCGTCCCCCATTTGGCTTTTCAACCCGATCGCTTATCCGACTTAAATGTAGTTCCCATCGAAGGCGTGGTGACTTCTTACTACCTGCGTTTACGTGCCTTGGATCGCCCGGGTGTACTCGCCGATGTCACCCGCATTTTGGCGGATAATGGAATCTCGATTGAAGCCATGCTGCAACGTGAACCCGCTGAAGGCGAGGAACAAGTGGATGTGATCTTCCTTACCCACCGCACCCTTGAATCATCCATGAATGCCGCAATTGCAAAGATTGAAGCGCTGACCAGCATCGCTGGGCCTGCAGTTCGAATCCGTATGGAATCGCTTGCCTCCTAACCCAACACACTTCCTCCTCTAAACCTATGCGTTATTCTGGCCTAATCGAAAAATACCGTGACCGTTTACCGGTCACCGACTCCACACCCATCATCTCTTTGGCGGAGGGCAATACCCCCCTGATCGAGTTGGTGAACCTGCCCAAAATATTGGGTCATGAAGTGAAGATATTTGCAAAGTTTGAAGGCCTCAACCCCACAGGATCATTTAAAGATCGGGGGATGACGATGGCTGTCACCAAAGCGGTAGAAGCCGGCTCTAAAGCCATTATTTGCGCGTCTACGGGCAATACCTCTGCCGCAGCTGCTGCCTATGCAGCCCGCGCCAACATCGGATGTTTCGTGCTCATCCCTGAAGGTAAGATTGCGCTAGGCAAACTCGCTCAAGCCATGATGCACGGATCCACCGTGATTCAAATTCAAGGTAACTTTGATGATGGTATGCGTTTGGTGCAAGAGCTCGCCAATGATATGCCGGTAGCCTTGGTTAATTCCGTGAACCCGTATCGCTTGCAAGGTCAAAAAACCATTGCCTTTGAGGTCATTGAAGCCTTGGGCGATGCGCCTGATTATCATGTGTTACCCGTTGGCAACGCCGGAAACATCAGCGCACATTGGATGGGTTATAGCGAGTCAGTGCGCAAAGAAACCGAAGCGTGCGGCCTGTGTAATGGGCAATGTCCTTATCACCCCAAAGAACCCCGCGCTAGCAAACGCCCTATCATGGTGGGCAATCAAGCTGCGGGGTCCGCACCTTTCTTGCGTGGCGAGATGGTCAAGAGCCCCGAAACCATTGCAACCGCCATTCGAATTGGCCACCCCATGTCATGGAATCTGGCCTGGGCAGCGGTGCGTGAATCGGGCGGTTGGTTTAACGAATGTACAGACGATGAAATTCTAGCGGCACAGATGCTGTTGGCCAAACACGAAGGGGTATTTTGTGAACCCTCTTCTGCCACTGGTTTTGCAGGTTTAATTAAAGATCTCACCGCAGGGCGTATCAAAGCAGGAAGCACGATCGTGTGTACCCTTACCGGGCATGGTTTAAAAGACCCCGACACCGCCATCGCGCAAAGTAGTCAACCTCACTTAGTCGCCGCAGATCGTGGTGCGATTGGGGAATTGATTAGCCGTTTTCTTTAATTTTCAGGGCCATGTACTAAAAGGTATCGGTCCGACACTATTTGAATAAGGTCCTTCAATATGGAAATCATCCGTATCGCCGAAACCGGCGGAAAAATCGTCAACACTGAATTGCTGGCTCGCGCTGAAACTGTGCACCGCCAATTGCGCCCCCAAATCCCTGAAGACTATGCAGGCCGCATGACAGAAGTGTTTGCTGCTGGCGCTGAAATGGTGGTGTGTTTGAATGAAGGCGAAGTCGCCGGTGTATTGGTGTTCCGCGTCACCCTAGACACCATGACCGGAAAATTCCTTTATATCAACGACCTCGTCGCTGACTCCACTGGCCGTGGCAAAGGTGTAGGAAAAGCATTGATGGACTTTGCAGTGGCTGAAGCCGGCTCACGCCAGTGTGCTGCAGTTCAGTTAAGCTCAGGCACCCAGCGCGAACAAGCTCACCGCTTTTACTTCCGTGAAGGCTTCACCATTAAAGCCTTCTCCTTCTCCCGCGCGCCTTAATCAATTCAGTCAACGAGGCGGAAGTAAGCTGCTGGGGTCGAGCGGCTTGCCCTGTTGACGAAGTTCAAAGTGCAAGGCAAGGTCGCTACCGTCGGTATGACCGGTCTCAGCGATCTTTTGGCCTTTTTCGATTTTCTGCCCTTCTTTCACCAAAATCTTACTGTTGTTGGCGTAGACCGAAATAAAACCCTGATCATGTTTAATCACGAGCATTTGGCCATAGCCTCGCAAGCTACTGCCCAAATAGCTTGCAATACCACTGGCTACCGCTTTCACCGGTTGACCTGCAGGACCTGAGAAATCCACTCCTTTACGCACTTCACTGAAAGGCTGAGTGATAGGTAATTCAGTAGGCCATGCCCAGTTCAGAATGGGGGCTGGGACAACAGGCGGGACAGATTGAATACTCCCACCTTCCCTATCAAGGGGGGACGCGACTGCAACGTCTTGCTGCTCTACCTTCTGCTTTAAGGATTCAGGCGATTGCGTACCAGATGTTGCAGGGGCTTTGTCCTTTGCTTGAATAGTTTGTTTACTCGATGCAGATGAGGTACTCGAACTTGAAGCTTGAGCGCTGCTAGATGCAGGCTTGACTGTGCTGTCTGTTTTGACCGTTGTTTCTAGTTTTACCTTTTCTGATTCTTTGGGCAAAGAAAGGGACTGCTCCTTAATCGGTGCGGGCGTAATTGGCTCAGTTTCACAGCCTGCCAGGAACAAGGTCATTGCAAAACAAACTGCAACTCGACTAGTTGAGGCGAGAGAGGCCCGACGGCTCAATGGATTCAACTTAAAACCAGCAGGATTTAAACTGTAGGAACGCATCAGGCTAAGCGCTCTAACAGGGGAACAAACTTCACAGGCTCAAGTGTTCGTTCAGCAAACCCTTCTTCCAGACGCTCGATGACCTGCAATTGCTGATTCTCACCCACCCCGACTGGAATGACTAAACGCCCGCCCACAGCCAACTGTTCTAAAAGACGCGGCGGAACAGAAGGTGCTGCAGCCGCAACAATAATTCCATCAAAGGGAGCCACTTCAGCTAACCCCAAATAGCCATCAGAATGCGCTACCCGCAGATTGTGAATACGAAGGTTCCAAATCCTCGCGCGGACCTTATCAAGAAGCTGAGAGATTCTCTCAACTGAAAACACTTCCTTAGCCACTTGGCTGAGTACCGCGGCTTGGTAGCCGCATCCAGTTCCGACTTCAAGGACTCGACCCAAGGCCTTCCCTGCCCTCAGGGTCTCAAGCATTTTTGCAACGATGTAGGGGCTAGAAATAGTCTGCCCGTGGCCTATGGGCAAGGCATCGTCTTCATAAGCGCGATGGGCAAGCGCATCATCGATGAATAAATGTCGTGGGATCGCTGCAATCGCTGAAAGCACCACCTCATCTTTGATCCCTTGCTGGCGCAAGCGCTCGATCATGCGTGCACGCGTGCGCTCAGAGGTCATACCGCTACCGCGCGCGGCTTGGGTGTTCATGACCAACTAAACCGCTCCCTTATCCATCCAGGCCCGAACATCATCGAGTTGGGCATAGCTGGTCAAATCCATTTGCAAAGGGGTAATGGCAGCATAGCCGTGTTTCACCGCAAAAAAATCAGTGCCCTCGCCTGCATCTTGCGCACTTCCCGCCGGGCCCACCCAGTACACTGTTTCACCGCGTGGGTTAGTTGCAGGAATCACGGGTTCGGCTTTATGTCGTTTACCTAGGCGGGTAACTTGCAACCCTTTAACTTCAGCATAATTGCAATCGGGCACATTCAAATTAAGCAAATAGGGTTTACCCAAAGGCTGCGATTGATGGCGGGCTATCAGATCTAAAACGAGTTGGCCGGCCGTTGCATAATTCAATCCCCCATTCACCGCCAAACTCACTGCGATAGAAGGAATCCCTAGCAAGAACCCTTCGGTTGCCGCTGCCACAGTGCCTGAATACACGGTGTCATCGCCCATATTGGCACCATGGTTAATGCCAGAAATGACCATATCAGGAAGGCTATCGAGAATCCCTGTCACCGCCAGATGCACGCAATCAGTTGGGGTCCCATTTACATAGTAAAAGTCATTATGGGCGCGCCTCACCGTAAGAGGACGATCAAGCGTGAGTGAATTACTCGCCCCACTCCGCTCGGCATCAGGGGCAACGACGGTGACCTTTGCCACTTTTGAAACTGCCTCAAACAGCGCCACTATTCCTGGCGCGAAATAACCATCATCGTTACTTAAAAGAATATGCATGAACTGCCTTTAACGTTTGCGGGTGGGCGGAAGGTCTGTACACGCCCCATAGAATGCCTCTGCTGCAAGCCCTATAGACTCGCCAAGGGTTGGGTGAGGATGAATGGTATGACCCATATCATGGGCATCTGCGCCCATCTCTATCGCCAAGCAAATCTCACCGATTAAATCACCTGCTTGAGTGCCTACAATCCCTCCACCAATGATTCGGCCCGTGGCTTCATCGAATAATAGTTTGGTGAAGCCCTCATCACGACCATTGGCAATCGCACGACCGGATGCTGCCCAAGGGAAAACTGACTTCCCAAATTTTTGACCGCTGGCCTTGGCTTGCTCTTCGGTCACGCCCGCCCATGCCACTTCGGGGTCGGTATAGGCCACAGAGGGAATTTGTCGTGCATCGAAGAAGACTTTATGACCCGCCACCACCTCGGCGGCCACATGGCCTTCATGGACGGCTTTGTGCGCCAGCATAGGCTGACCCACCAAATCACCAATCGCAAAAATATGCTGAACAGGGGTGCGCATTTGACGATCGACCCGGATGAATCCACGCTCATCGAATTGAACCCCAGCAGCTTCAGCTTGCAGTAATTTGCCATTAGGCGTGCGGCCTACCGCCACAAGTACGAGATCGTAAACTTGAGTGTTATCTGGTGCGCCCTCTCCCTCGAACTGCACTTCAATCCCTTTCTTAGTGGCTTTGGCGCCCACCGTTTTAGTCTTCAGCATCACGCGATCAAAGCGCGGCGCATTGCGTTTTTCCCAGACTTTAACGAGATCACGATCAGCGCCCGTCATCAGGGTATCTTGCATTTCCACTACATCAATCCGTGCACCTAAGGTGGAATATACGGTAGCCATTTCCAGACCAATAATACCGCCACCAATTACCAGCATTCGCTTGGGAATAAAAGGCAACTCAAGTGCACCCGTGGAATCCACAATACGCGGATCATCCGGCATGAAAGGCAAACGCACAGGGGTGGAACCCGTTGCGATAATGGCCTTCTCAAATTGAATATCTTCAGTTAAGCCTTCTGCGCTGGTCACTTTCAAGGTATGGGTGCCCGTGAACACCGCTGAACCTTTCACCACCTCTACTTTGCGGGCTTTAGCCATGCCAGCTAAGCCACCGGTGAGTTTACCCACTACGCCTGACTTCCAGCCGCGCAGTTTGTCTAAATCTAATGTGGGCGCTGAGTAAGCAAGCCCATGACTAGACAAAGCCTTCACCTCGTCCGCGACCGCGGCCACGTGCAGCAAGGCTTTAGAGGGAATACAGCCAACGTTCAGACAGACGCCTCCCAGGGTGTCATCACGCTCTACCAAAATGGTTTGCACACCCAAATCCGCCGCCCGAAACGCTGCCGAGTAGCCCCCCGGTCCTGCTCCAATCACAACCAGTTGGCAAGTCTTCACAGCAACGCCCTCCGCATATCCGCCAGGAGCTTGCCCATCAATGCGTTGAAACGCGCTGCCAGCGCCCCATCAATCACGCGATGATCGTAAGACAGCGATAGGGGCAACATGAGTCTGGGCTCAAAGCTAGCGCCATTCCATATGGGCTTCATGACCGAACGGCCCACGCCCAATATCGCGACTTCAGGCGCGTTGATAATCGGGGCGAAATGCCCTCCCCCAATCCCGCCCAAGCTAGAGATCGAGAAGCATCCGCCCTGCATATCGGCGGGCCCAAGCTTACCCTCGCGCGCCTTACTGGCAAGCTCAGAACTTTCTTTGGCAATATCAATAATGCCTTTTTGATCGGCATTCTTCAGCACCGGCACCACCAATCCATTGGGCGTATCTGCAGCAAATCCGATATTGAAATAGCGTTTATAAATGAGTTGATCGCCCTCTAAGGAAGCATTGAATTCAGGGAACTGTTTTAAGGCCACCGTTGCCGCTTTAATCATGAAAGCCAGCGCCGTAAACTTCACGCCCGCCTTGGCATACTCGGCGTTCAATTCATTCCGCAGGGACTCTAGATCGGTGATATCTGCTTCATCGTTGTTGGTGACATGCGGGATACGCACCCAGTTACGATGTAAATTTGCACCCGAAATCTTTTTGATGCGAGAAAGTGGCTTCGCTTCGACCGGACCAAACTTAGCAAAGTCCACAGTGGGCCACGGTAACAACTCCATGCCGCCCAGATTGCCACCTGAGCTTGCACCTGAACTGACCACACCGGTTTGCATGGCATTCTTTACGAAAGACTTCACATCCTCTTCCGTAATACGTTCTTTAGGGCCTGAGCCCTTTATCTGATTCAGATCCACCCCTAACTCGCGTGCAAAGCGCCGGACACTAGGGCTTGCATGCGCCGTGCTGATATCTAGTGCAGCCGCTGCCGCTCCCGAACTAGCTGAAGAGATCGTCATGGTTTGCACAGAGGCCAGTCCAGCTCCGGCTCCAGCTGCTGAGTGGGATGCAGACTCTGTATTAGAATTTGGGGAGGCGGTAGACACTGTCGAGGCAGAGAGGTGTGAGCCTAAATGCGATGCAGTAGGAGTAAGACCCGGTGGATTAGGCGCAGCCGGAGCCGGAGCCGGGGCTGTCACTGCTGCAGAGCTCACCCCGGCTGGGATTGCCAACGGGACGGATGAATCCGCAGCCTCCAAGGTCAAAATCACTGAACCCTGCGAAACCTTATCACCATTTTTGACCAACAAAGCTGCAATTTTTCCACCCTGAGGGGCCGGAATATCCATCGTCGCCTTATCAGATTCCAGCGTGATCAGCGCGTCTTCCGCAGCGATGACATCCCCCACCTTAACGAGAATGTCAATAACAGGAATATCTTGATAATCCCCGATATCAGGGACGCGGACTTCTATGGCCATAGGGACAATTTCCACCTTGAGTTGGTTAGCGATAGTGCGGCGATGTCAGTCAGCGCCGCATGAACCGATGCACCACAACTTCTGATCGTGATCACCCTTGGATTGTGCCACAGAGAAGACCGAAATGGCTGCGGTCAAATAGAGGAAGCAAGGCCAAAAAACCCATTTAGGCCACATAGAAAGGTTATGTGGCAGCGCAGCAACGGTTCCAGTAAACTCTACGGAATCAAACCTTACAGGGGGACAAAATGGCTGATCAGCATGTTCGCGTCGTGTTCAATCAGAAAGGTGGGGTAGGTAAATCCACTATTGCTTGCAACCTTGCGGCCTTATCCGCGCTTCGCGGGCATTCAACCTTGCTGATCGACCTGGACCCTCAATCTAACTCCACCCAATATTTGATGGGTGAAGCTGCCTCAGCCATCAGCCCATCCGGTGCCGATTTCTTTCGACGCATGCTCGATATCACGGCCCCCGATCGCGAATTAAAAGACTGTATTGTCAAAACCCCCTTCAAAAATCTTTCTGTAGTCCCAGCTGTGCCCGAGTTGGAAGACTTTCAATCCAAATTGGAGTCCCGCTACAAAATCTACAAACTGCGCGATGCGCTGCGTGGCCTAAAGGGTTTTGATCGTGTCTATATTGATACCCCTCCCGCACTGGGTTACTACACGCGCTCCGCCTTGATTGCTGCCGATGGCTGCCTCATTCCCTGGGATTGCGATACCTTCTCCCGCCAAGCGCTGTATTTGCTCATGGCCAATGTGGACGAAATCCGCAATGATCACAATGCTGAGCTTAAAGTAGAAGGCGTTGTTGCTAACCAATTTCAGCCCAGAGCCAACCTTCCCCGCCGCATGCTAGAAGAATTGCGCGAAGAAGGTCTGCCTGTTTTGGATGCCACTTTGTCGGCATCGGTTCGCATTCGTGAATCCCACGATCTAGCAAAACCACTCGCTTTCCTAGACCCCCGCCATAAGGTTGCGTTAGAGTTTGAGGCATTACTGGATGAATTAGAGGGGTAACCCCATGCGTTGTAGCGAGATCCTGTCTGGGCAAGCGCCTCAAGACACACCCATCGTATTAAAAGGATGGGTGAAAACCCGCCGCGATTCTAAAGCAGGGATTTCTTTTGTGAACATCTCTGATGGCTCGTGCTTTCACCCGGTTCAAGCCGTGGTGCCCGCTTCGTTTGCCAATTACACCGATGAGGTCTTGCATCTCACTGCCGGCTGCGCAGTTGAAGTAGAAGGCATGATAGTGCCCTCCCCCGCCAAGGGCCAACCCTTTGAGCTTCAAGCCACTAGCCTGCGTGTTTTAGGATGGGTAGAAGATCCTGACTCTTATCCCATTCAACCCAAACCGCATTCATTAGAATTCTTGCGTGAAGTGGCCCACTTGCGTTCGCGCACCAATGTCATTGGCGCGGTCTCGCGTGTGCGCAGTTGTATTTCAGCAGCCATTCACCGCTTCTTCCATACCCAAGGTTTTTTGTGGATCAACACGCCCATCATCACTGCTTCAGACTGCGAAGGCGCGGGAGAGATGTTCAGGGTTTCCACGCTGGATCTCACCCACCTTCCGCGCACTTCGGATGGCAAAGTGGATTTCTCTCAAGATTTCTTTGGGCGCGAGGCCTTCCTGACGGTATCAGGCCAACTCAACGTTGAAACTTATTGCATGGCGCTTTCAAACGTTTACACGTTTGGGCCCACTTTTCGCGCTGAAAACTCCAATACCAGCCGCCATCTGGCGGAGTTTTGGATGATAGAACCCGAGATCGCCTTCGCTACCTTAAAAGAAGATGCCGATTTAGCCGAAGCCTTATTGCGTTATGTCTGCAAAGCCGTTTTGGAAGAACGCGCCGACGATATGGTGTTTTTTGAAGAGCGCATCGAGAAAGGCGTCATCGCCAAAGTACAGGGGCTTGTAGATAGCGACTTTGCCCGGATGGACTACACCGAGGCCATCACGATATTGCAAAATTGCGGCCAATCGTTTGAGTTTCCCGTGCAGTGGGGCATCGATCTGCAATCCGAGCATGAGCGCTACTTGGCTGAAAAGCATATTGGCCGTCCGGTGGTATTGATGAACTACCCTAAAGATATCAAAGCCTTTTACATGCGTCTGAACGATGACGACCGCACCGTGGCTGCGATGGATGTATTAGCACCTGGGATTGGAGAAATCATAGGAGGCAGTCAACGCGAGGAACGCTTAGAGATACTCGATGCGCGCATGGAAGCCTCTGGCCTTGATAAAGAAGTGTATAGCTGGTATCGCGACTTAAGACGCTATGGCACCGTTCCCCATGCGGGATTTGGCTTAGGTTTTGAGCGTTTTGTGAGCTATGTCACTGGGCTCAATAATGTTCGCGATGTGATTCCCTTCCCACGCACTCCTGGGCATGCTCGTTATTAGCACGCACTAATCAAAATTATCGATTGGTATCGACTCAATACGATCAGCGGGCTCAAATCCAAATAGCTTTCCGTAGAAATACAGCTCTGCGCAGAGCGCTGACTTCATGGTCTCAGCTTTTCTAAAACCATGTTGTTCGCCTGGAAATAAAATATAAGAAACGGGCAAGCCTTTGTTTTTAGCCGCTAGATACATGCTTTCGGCTTGATTGGGGGGCACGACTTTATCTTCTGCACCCTGCAAGATTAAAAGCGCACCCTGCAGTTGGTCTATATGCGCTAAGGGAGAACGTGCTTCATACATCGCTCTACCCTCAGGCCAAGGTGCAACCAAACGATCGAGATAGCGCGACTCAAACTTATGGGTATCAGAAGCGAGCAAGCCTAAATCACCAATGCCATACAGCGATACTCCCACTCTAAAGGTTTGGTGGAAAGTCATCGCAGCTAAGGTAGTGTAGCCCCCTGCGCTGCTGCCCCGAATCGCGGTGCGCGTGCCATCAATCTCCCCTTTTTTGACCAGATACGCGACCGTGTGAACAGCATCTTCAACATCCACGATACCCCAGTTACCATCTAGGCGAGCGCGATAGGCCCGCCCAAACCCCGTGCTGCCTCCATAGTTCATATCCAACAAGGCAAAGCCTCGGCTCGTCCAAAATTGAATCGCCAATTTAAGCGTGGAGCTGCAGGCGGAGGTGGGACCTCCATGATTCATCACTATCACAGGGGGACACTGACCTTCCTGACCTTCATATTCAGGATGATGCGGACGATAGAAGAAGGCATGTGTTTCTTCCCCCCCGCTGCCAGCACATCGCATGGCTTCAGGCTCGCTGAAGTAAGTTTGATAGGGTGAACTGCTGACACCCCCCAATGGCGAAGCAGATTTTGAGACGAGATCAATTTCGATCAAACACTCACTGTGGGTAGGAGACCCAGCGAAACACCACGCTTTTCCATGCCCCACTTGAAGCGCACGAAATTCACGCCAAGGCAGATCAATGGGGGAGAAGGCTCCCCCTGCTGCGGGAATGGTTCCAATTTGAGCGTATCCATCTGAACGCGCGACAGCAACAATCTCCCCATGTGCTTGAAAGCCATAAGTACGCATCCCGAATTCCCACTGCGGCGTGGCACATTCAGCTTGCATAGGGCATAGATTGATGGGCGCTTGTTCATCATCCGAGACTGCATAAATATTCCACCATCCGCTGCGATCAGAGACAAAATGCAGCCTCCCATCGGGTGACCAACTTGGTTGAAAAATGGATTCATCCGCCCCCCCGACTATTTTACGATGATGAATGAGACCGCCCTCAGCCCACTCTGCACACCATAAGCTAGAGCAATCCCAAGGCATATTAGGGTGATCCCAAGCGATCCAAGCAATGTGCTGACCATCAGGAGAAGGGCAAGGATTACTGAAAAAGTCATGACCTTGCGCGATGATGCGGTGCTGACCGCGATGATCACCCGATAAAGCAATCGCCACCAAATAGTTTTGTGCTTCCTTTGCATCAGGATCACGATGGTCTTCGCACACGGCCAGCAACATATTAGCTTGTGGGAAAGGAGTGAGATCAGCATAACGACAACCGGCTAATCCATGCAGTTTTACAGGGACTTGCTGAGTGCTTGGCGAGGCACCTCGATCATTGAACACTTGCCATTCATAAATTGCCCCATCGCCGTCATGGCAAAACCATACTGTATTGTGATGAGCGGAAAATGCACCACCGCCATATTCATGCACGCGATTACGCAGGTTCCATGGATTGGCTAAAAAGGTGGACGCAATGAGATCGGGAGGCGCATCCCAATCACGCCCACACAGCGCTTGTCGCCCTTGATCCGCAGGCCGACTCTCTGTCCAGAGGAGTTGCTGACCCGCTAGACTCAATCCTCCCATACGGTTAGATCCAGAAATGACATCCTCTACGCGAAGGGGAGAAGGCCAACTTCCAAAGGGCTTGCGTTGTTTAGAGGGGAGAGTATTGAAAGTGGGTATCATGGAACAACTTTTCTTTTTTGTGGTCTACACGAGAGTGTAAACAAGGAGCACATCATGTTTCTATCAAAATTTGGATCTGCCGCAATTGTGCTTGGAATCACGCTTGCTGTAACCGGGACACTATATGTGCGCAGCGCTTCAGCAGCACTTGAAGTAGGCGCTCCTGCACCTGATTTCAAATTGAGATCGGCTGTTGCCGGAGAGGTCAGTGAATTTTCTCTGGCTCAATCACTCAAAAACGGGCCTGTTGTATTATATTTTTTCCCTGCGGCCTTTACTGCCGGATGTAATCGTGAAGCGCATGCCTTTGCTGAGCATATCAATGATTTCAAGGCTCTGAACGCCACAGTCATTGGCATTTCGAACGACAACATTGAAACCATCTCCAAGTTTTCGGTGCAGGAGTGTGCAGGCAAGTTTAATGTAGCCGCTGATCCTGAAAGCAAAGTCATCACCGCCTACGATGCAAAATTTCCAATGGTAGGCAAAGCGCAGCGCGTGTCTTACGTCATTGGCACAGACGGAAAAATCGCTTTTGTATTTAAATCACTCAGCGACCCGGAAGGCCATATTGAGAATACGCTTAAGGCATTAAAGGGGATGAAGTAAATAAAAAAATGTTGATTTGTCTTTAACCCGCCGCGTTGAGGGCTCTGACTCTTCCAAGTGCAGGTCGCGCAAGCAAACGATTCGCATAATCCTCAAGGTTTTCATGACCCAGCGGTACCTTGTAACCTCGCGCCCAAGCCAAGGTATGAGCCAGCAAAACATCTGCCACGCAAAAAGTATCGCCCAATATATACAGTTGGTCACCCAAGCCCTTTGATAGTACATCAGCCGCTTTTGAAAATTCCCAAATGGCCACTTCTTCAATCGCAGGAACCCTACGCTCCGCGGGGTAAATGGACCGATGCTTAGAGAGCGTCCAAAGAGATTGCTCCAATTCTGCAATCGCAAAATCACACCACTGATCGCAATGACCGCGCTCCACTGTGCCGGGCTCAGGAATGATGCCTGAATCCGAGAATCGATCCGCTAAGGTGCGGCAAATGGCAGCGGATTCGGTGATTATTTCGCCATCGAGTTCCAAGGCAGGAATTTTGCCTGCAGGGTTAATCGCCAAAAAATCTGGGGTACGCGCCTCACCAGCAGCAAGATTGATATTGACGTAGTCATAGGCAGCCCCGATTTCCTCAAGCACCCAGCGCACGCGATCTGAACGCGTTTTACCGCAACCATAGAGTTTCATGTCATGTATTCCTTGTATTTAGAATGCGATCAGCATAGCTCGAAAGCGGAGACTGAAAGAAGTATTAGAGCCTTCACAAAGCTGGGTTATGATTCTCATAAGTTAATTAAGACGCTTGCATGCACGAACCCAACTCTCAATCAGAATCCTCCACACGCCATTGGCAGGCATTAGAGGCCCATTATCAGCGGCTGAAAAATACGCCCCTTTCCCAGCTGTTCGCGATCAATCCCCTACGAGCTCAGCACTTCTCTGTCGAGTTTTCAGGCCTGTTCCTGGATTATTCTAAGCAATCTTTCGATGAATCGGCCTTTCATTCATTGATTGAACTGGCACAAACCAGCGGCCTTGAGCAGCGCAGGGATGCGATGTTTCAGGGCAACCCCACAAACAGCACAGAGCAAAGAACGGTTCTTCATACGGCTTTGCGCAACCCCGACGGGGAGGACCTGGTCGTAGATGGAATCGATATCCGCGCTCTGGTTAAAAAGGAACAAGAACGCCTCGCTGTTTTTGCCAATGGAATTCGCCAAGGCACCATTAAAGCCAATGACGGAGGGCCGTTTACAGAGATCTTAAACATTGGTATTGGGGGATCTGACCTGGGTCCTAAAATGGCGGTTGAAGCTTTGCGGCCCTTTGCACAAGAAGACCTTCGTTTTCATTTTCTCTCAAACCCCGATACGCCCGCCCTGCATGCGGTTTTAAGAGAAATTGATCCTGAACGCACGCTGGTTCTGGTTTCCTCTAAAACTTTTACTACCCAAGATACGCTCGCTAATTTTTCTAGTGTCCGTCAATTCTTAGCTCAGGGTTTGGGGGGTGACGAGGCTGCAATGCGCCACTGTGTCGCGCTCACGGCCTCGCCCCAAACCGCTATCCACCAAGGTTTTGCGCCAGAGTGCGTGTTTGAATTTTGGGATTGGGTGGGGGGCCGCTATTCGATGTGGTCGGCGATTGGTTTACCCATTTTGATTGCCATCGGGTCTGCGCAATTCAATGCATTTTTGGATGGCGCTAGAGCCATGGATCAGCATTTCTTAAGCGCTCCCCTGAATGCCAATATGCCCGTTCTATTGGCATTAACCGGAATCTGGAATCATTCGGTAGCGTTGGATCGAAGCGTCATGATGGCCGCTTATGATAGTCGATTACAGTTTTTCACACCGTATGTGCAGCAATTGGATATGGAGAGCAATGGGAAACACGTGGATCATTCTGGTTCACCTCTCACTCGTCCTTCTGGCCCGATTGTTTGGGGTGGCTTGGGGATCAATGGCCAGCACGCCTACTTTCAGTTGGTACACCAAGGAACTCAACGGGTACCGGTGGAATTTATTGGCGTATTAAAGGCGCCTGACCAAGATAGTGAGCACCAAAGAATCGTATTTTCGAACATGCTTGCACAAGCAGAAGCCTTAATGGTGGGGCGTTCCCGCGAGCACATTAAAGCCGAAATGATAGAACAAGGGTATGCAGAAGACCACGCCGAATCGCTGGCCAATCACCGAAGTTTTGCAGGAAATATTCCATCTACAACCCTTTTGGTGGAGGCGCTCACCCCCTTTAACTTAGGCGCACTGGCTGCCTTATATGAGCATAAGATCTTTGCCCAAGGTGTGATATGGGGAGTGAATTCTTTTGATCAATGGGGCGTAGAGTTAGGCAAAGTATTGGGCAAAACCATCTATGATGAATTGCGAAGCGAACCCAAACAGGATGAACATGATTCTTCTACGCAAGCTCTTATCGCAAGAGTGTTTAATGCGCTGCGCTAAATGAAAAAACCTGGTACCAGACGCACGAGCGCTCAGCCTTCTTCTTCCTCATCCTCATCCTCATCCGCTAATTCGTCCCATACCAAGCCACGCATTCCTGTTAAAGCAGGATATTGCTTTGGTGAAGACAGCGGCCTCCCCCCTGGGGTGGTGGTGAAGCAGCGTGATGGTATGCGTGATGCCAAAGCTTTCTCTCAAGAAGCGCATCGGCCACCTAAAGGAACTTCAGGCTCTCATCCTTCTAAAGGAACTTCAGACTCTCATCCTTTTGAAGTGCCTCAAGTGGGGCAAAAAAAATCTGGCGTGCGAGCAGCGACCAAAACAGCGCCCCCACCAGAACCCGTTTTAGCGAAGAAAGCCCCCGCCCCCAAAGTTAAAATCTCAGCACCTACCGCAGCCCTTCAGTCTTCAAACAAAGTGACGGGCAAGAAAGGTCAAACCCGAGATCAAGAAACGCTTTCGCACCTTCCTACGCGCTTAGATGGTTTTTACCCGAAAGCGCGGGCCATGAAGCGCAAGCTCACCTTGGTGGTGGGTCCCACCAATAGCGGTAAAACCTATCGCGCCTTGGAGCGACTCAAAGCTGCGCAATCGGGTGTGTATCTTGGTCCACTGAGATTATTGGCACTTGAAGTGCGCGATCGATTGTTAGATATGGAGATCCCGACCTCTCTGGTTACCGGAGAATTGATCGAAGAAATCGAAGGTGCCAAATTTATTTCCGCCACGGTAGAAATGGTGAACTTTGATGATGAAATCGAAGTAGCCGTGATCGACGAAGTACAAATGGTCGGAGATGAAGAACGTGGCTCGGCTTGGTTACAAGCCATTTTAGGGGCCCCTGCACGTGAAGTCTGGATGCTGGGCGCACCTGAAGCCAAAGAGGCCGTCTTGGCCCTCGCCGAGTGGATGGGTGAGCCGGTTGAAATCATTGAGCTCGAACGCCTGACCCCTTATGAGGTATTGCAGACGCATACCAAACTGGGTGATTTACCCCCAGGAAGTGCTGTTGTGGCTTTTTCACGTGGACAGGTGATTGATATCGCCGGCGAACTGCGTGATCGCTTCAGGCGCAGTCCTGCGCTGGTGTATGGGGCACTTTCACCTGAGGTGCGCCGCGAGCAAGCCAGGCAATTTCGCGAGGGCGAGGCAGATATTTTAGTGTGTACCGACGCTGTGGGATTGGGATTGAATTTGCCTATTGCTGCGATGTTTTTTAGTACCTCCACCAAATACAACGGCAAAGAAGAAATCCCCGTTCCTAAAGATCTTGTCTGGCAAATTGCCGGGCGCGCAGGGCGCTATGGGATGGGTGAACATGGCAAGGTAGGCGCACTTTCAGCGGATACCTTGAGCTTTGTTAAACGCTCACTCTCCAAACGCCCTGAAAAGCTGCCTGTGGCTTTTAGGTATGAGGCCAATTGGATCATTGTTGAAGCACTCTCAAAGTTTCTTCAAACCGATAAGCTTGCCGATATTTTATTTTACTTCTGGCGCGAATTGCAGTTGGAACGCAGTCGTGAGTTCGCACCCGTGGTTCCGCCGAGTCAAGTGGGGTTGGCGTGGCGGGTAGATCGCTATCCGTTGAGTTTAAAAGTGAAATTGATGCTTTCACGCGCACCCGTCCCCATGATTCGTGATGAAGCGGTGCCGGAGTTTGAGCAGTTTGTGGCATCGATTGCTCGCGAAGAGCCCGTCTTGCTCAGCACTACGCCTATGCTTCAGGCCCGTTTGCAAATGAATGACCATCAAAACGCCGAGCAAGCTGTAAAACTTCTTACTCTATATTGCTGGCTACATTACCGACTGCCCAGACTGTTCCCTGAATTTGAAGAAGCCCAAATTGAAATGAGCAAACTCAATACGGCGATTCTGGGGTTCATTGGTAAAAACAAGGGCAAGAAGTGCCGCGAATGCGGCAAAGCGCTCCCTTGGCAAAGCAAATACCGCATCTGCGACCCCTGTTACAGGAATAGCTAGCGTGCTTTTAGATGCGCTGCCACTCTCTGTTTATTGGGAATGAAGCAGGTCGAGGATAGACTGCAGTTCGCGCTTCAAGGCGTGAAGATCTAAGGAAGGGGAAATAGAAGTGGCATGGACAGTTCCACTGATCATACCTGCCATGGCATCTTGCACGGAACGAGCTTGGGCATCTGGTGCATTTATCTGTGTTGTTGACTGGAAATCAGGAGCAAGTGCTGTGTCTGAGGGGGCACTGTCCAACTGAACTACCGTTGTTTGCCCTGTATGGCTCAAAGGAGCATCACTCAACTTGAGGCGGGGAATGTTGGAATCGAGGATCGCTCGCGCTCCACTGATCGTGAAACCTTGATCGTAAAGTAGCCCGCGAATATCTCTTACAAGCTGAACCTCATGGGGCTGATAGTAACGACGATTACCGCGGCGTTTAACAGGTTTGAGTTGATCAAACTCTTGCTCCCAATACCGCAGAACATGAGCCTTAACCTGGCATAAGGTACTCACTTCACCGATCGTGAAGTAATGCTTACTGGGTATCGGGGGAAGTGTTGGGTTTTTACCCTGTGTGGGACCCGGCACTGCGTTGCTCCACCAAGCTCTTCAATTTTTGACTCGCGTGGAAAGTCACCACACGGCGAGCACTAATTGGTATTTCTTCGCCTGTTTTGGGGTTACGTCCGGGTCTTTGAGGTTTTTCACGCAATTGGAAATTGCCAAACCCAGAAAGCTTGACGCTATCGCCCTTTTCCAAGGCAATGCGTATTTCTTCAAAGAAGGTATCCACCAAATCTTTTGCTTCACGCTTGTTGAGTCCGACTTTATCGAACAGTAAATCAGCCAACTCAGCTTTAGTCAGTGTCATGCAGTACATCTCATTTGTTATTATTCGGATCTTTGCAAAAAAACAAATACCCGTTTTCGAACCCCGAATCGGCCGATAAGTATCTTCAATAACTATCGGAAATGCAAGGGGAAATTCAGAGTTGAGATTTGGTCGGGGCGAGAGGATTTGAACCTCCGACCACTTGCACCCCATGCAAGTACGCTACCAGGCTGCGCTACGCCCCGAACCCTCAACTATACACGGACTCATTATACAGCGCCACATTTGAGGCAGATATTGACGGGAAAATGGACTGCAGATCGCGTAAATTTTCATCAGCTCAAGTGTTTGCTTTGCCAAAAAATCATTGACGCAGCACCGCCTGAAAGCGCTGCTCCAACATGGCAGTGATATGTGCTGTCACTGCTTCGATGTCCGTATCGGTGAGAGTTTTATCCTGATCCTGCAAGATCATACGGAAAGCCAAACTTTTTTTACCTTCTGGTAGTCCCGCACCCCGATATACATCGAATAATCCGATATCAATCACGGATGCAGGAGATTGATCTTTCAGTGCTTGTAGCACTTCACCCACTGGTAATGCTTCATTTACCACCACTGCCAAATCGCGGCGCACAGATTGAAACTTTGAAGGCTCACTAAAGCGCGGCAGCGCCAATGTTTCTAGAACATCTAAGTCGATTTCCAGCACGATGGGCGCGTGAGGTAGATCATATTTCTTGGCCAATACGGGATGCAGTTCGCCTAACCAGCCTGCTATTTTACCTTCATATTTCAAAACACTGGTACGGCCAGGGTGCAGGGCCACATGGCTTGAGGCCAAGTATTCTAAGTGCGGCAATAAGGCTTCACAATCAGCTTTCACATCAAAGAAATCGACCATGCGCGCGGGCTGGCCCCACTGCTCTGAAACAACCGGACCATATGCCAACAAACCCAGTTTTTTGCTTTGCCGATAAGGAGGCTGCTGATCCGCTTGATGATGAAAGGTGCGCCCCATCTCAAAAATGCGCACACGCTCTTGCCTACGCTTCAGATTACTGGAAAGGGTTGCAACTAACCCCCCTATCAAAGATGAGCGCATCACCGCCATTTGTGAAGCAATGGGATTGATCACCTCAACCGGGTGTGCATTGGCGGAGAAGTCTTTTTCCCAGTCACGCTCAATAAAGCTATAGGTAATGACCTCTTGATAATCGCGCTGCACCAAGTGTTGCGCAATCACTTTACTCGAGCGCAATAGCTCCCTGCTTGGCAAGAGGGCTAATTCACCCTGCGGGGCTTCAGCAGGAATATGATCATAGCCATGTAGTCTGGCCACTTCTTCAATGAAGTCAGCTTCAATATTTAAATCAAAACGATGCGAGGGAGGGGTAACTAAAAAAACGGTTGAATCTTTTGGGCTCAAAAGATGAGCACCTTGCTTGATTTGATCAGGCGTCAGATCCCTCTCTTCAGGAATATCCTCTTGAACTGCAACGCTTAAGCCAAGACGCTCCAGCAACGCTTTCACTTCATCTGAAGTGAAACTTAAGCCAAGTACCCGATTGATACGTGCTAAGCGCACCGGCACGATGGCCTTGGGCTTAGGCAAGGTACCTGATTGAATGATGGGCCCCGCTTCTCCACCACACAGCGCTAACAAGACCTGCGTGACAAACTCCATTGCCTCAACAATCCCAGCAGGATCTACCCCGCGCTCAAAGCGATGGGCGGCCTCTGAATTCAAGGTGTAGTGACGGGTTCTGCCCGCAACGGCATCAGGATCAAACCACGCGCACTCTAGAAAAACTTCTTGCGTTGCTTCGGTCACGCTGCTCGCAAGGCCACCCATCACACCGGCCAAGGCCAGTGGGCCATTCTCATCGGTAATCAACAAGCTGTCGCTGCGTAGCTTGACTTGGCTGCCGTTGAGCAATTCAAGTTGCTCGCCCTCTTGCGCCAAACGCACGCTAACCGGGCCGTGCAGCTTGGCGTGATCAAAGGCATGCGTGGGATGACCTAATGCGATCAGGCCATAGTTCGTCGCATCCACAACAGGCTCGATGGAGCGAATGCCGCTGCGCTCTAGCTTCTGGCGCAACCAGGCAGGAGATTGCTTAGGGCGCGAGGCTAATCGAATCACTCGGCCCAGATAAACAGGACAGGCATTGCCCGCTTGCAGGCTCACCGGATGCCAGCCAGAACCTTCGCCTACCGTTAGGGTGGTCTGCACAGCCTCGATCACTGGCAATTTCAGGGCTTGCCCAGTAATCGCTGACACTTCACGCGCCAAGCCTTTTACCGACAGACAGTCCCCGCGATTAGGCGTGAGCTTTAAAGTGAAAGCTGTATCGTCTAAATCTAAAGCTTCACGAATCGAAATCCCCACAGGGGTATCATCCGGCAAGATCAGCAAGCCATCCGATTCTTCCGCAATACCCAATTCTTTCGCGGAACACAGCATTCCGGATGACACGATGCCACGAACCGGTGCTTCTTTTATTTCTAAAGTTTTACCATCAGCCATGGGTAACACTGCACCGACTTGGGCACACGGTACTTTTAAGCCTGCTTTTACGTTGGGGGCACCGCATACAATTTGCAGGGGCTGGGCAGCGGGATCGGACGAGATTTGAACAGTGCAAAGATTTAAGCGATCGGCTTGCGGATGTTTTTCGCAGGTTAACACCTGAGCAACAACAACCTTAGAGAATGCAGGCGCAACCGGCTCAATCGCTTCAACTTCTAAACCTCCCATGGTTAAGAGATGAGCAAGCGATGCGTTATCTTGTTTGATCTCAACCCACTGTTGGAGCCAATGACGGGATACTTTCATCCTCGCCTCCTTTAGCGGAATTGCGCTAAGAAGCGCAAATCGTTTTCAAAAAATAATCGCAGGTCATTCACGCCATATCGCAACATCGCCAAGCGCTCCACCCCTAATCCAAAAGCAAAGCCTATGTATTTCTCGGTATCAATCCCCAAGGGCTCTAGCACATTAGGATGCACCATTCCACAACCTAGTACCTCTAGCCAGCCTGTGCCTGAACAGACGCGACACCCTGCCCCCCCGCAGGACACACAGCCGATATCCATTTCAGCCGAAGGTTCAGTGAAGGGAAAAAAACTGGGGCGAAAACGCGCACGCAGTTCTTCTTGCTCAAAAAACTGCCGCATGAAGTCCACTAGCACCCCCTTCAAACCGGCAAAGGTCACGTTCTCTGCCACCCACAGACCTTCAACCTGATGAAACATGGGAGTGTGGGTCATATCCGAATCGCAACGATACACACGCCCGGGCACAATCACTTTAACCGGCAATGAATGCGACTCAAGGTAGCGCACCTGCATGGGAGAGGTATGGGTTCTCAAGACATCATTTGTACCGACATAAAAGGTATCGTGCATGGCCCGCGCAGGATGATTGGCAGGGATATTGAGCGCGGTGAAGTTGTAGTGATCCGACTCGATTTCAGGGCCATCCGCTACATCAAAACCAATGGAATGAAAGAGATCGGTAATGCGATTTAAAGTGCGAGAAACGGGATGGAGTCCGCCGGTATGCAAGCCGCGCCCTGGCAATGTCACATCCAGCGCTTCGGCAGAGAGTTTTTTTTCTAACTCGCGGTTGGCGATTTTGTCGCGTTGAGCATTGAGCGCCGCTTCGACTTGCTGCTTGGCCTCGTTGATCTTGGCCCCTGCTGAGGGCCGCTCGGCAGCATCCAGCTTGCCCAGTTGTTTCATCAATTCAGTGAGCGAACCAGCCTTACCCAAATATCGGGCTTTTACGTCTTCCAGGATGGCGGGGTCTTCAATATCACCAAGTACGGCAACCGCTTCGGCGGCTATAGCGTGAGGATCAAGCATGAGGGGATTCTTGAGAAAGGTGTCTGAAACTGAATAAACTCGTAGTTTAACCGACAAGCCTTTATGCGCCTAGTTCGGATTGAAATCAGAAATGAAAACAGGGCTGTTTAAAATGGAGGGCGTTTAAGCCAAGCCCCGATGACGATGCCGAAAAAACCATCAGAGTCCGAAAAAAAAATTGAATCTGTTATGGCAATAAAAAACGCGGGACGAACCCGCGTTTTTTATTGTACTGCTGAGCGAACCAATCAGGCGCTAACTTGAGCACTGAATGATTGCAATGTGGCTTTAGCGGTCTCAACCAGCTTTGCAAATGCAGGCTTATCAAACACAGCAATATCAGCCAATACCTTACGATCCACAGCAACATCAGACTTCTTCAGGCCATTCATGAATACGCTGTAGGTCATTCCACACTCGCGGGCTGCTGCATTGATACGAGCAATCCACAAATTACGGAAATCCCGCTTTTTGGTACGGCGGTCACGGTATGCATACTGACCAGCTTTCATCACCGCTTCTTTAGCGATGCGATAGACGTTCTTGCGACGGCCGCGGTATCCCTTGGCTTGTTCTAAAACTTTTTGGTGGCGGGCGCGCGCCGTAACTCCGCGTTTAACTCTTGGCATGGCGGCCTCCTAATTATGCGTAGGGCAACATCGCGCGGACGCTGGCGATGTTGGTCTCGTGAATTTCTGCAGCACCACGTAATTGGCGCTTATTCTTGGTGGTTTTCTTGGTCAGGATGTGACGCTTGAACGCTTGTGAGCGTTTGATGCTGCCTGATCCACGGGGTTTGAAGCGCTTTTTTGCGCCGCTCTTCGTTTTCATCTTGGGCATGTGAATGCTCCTTTATTGATTCGCGTCAGGTGAGGGAATGCTTCCCCACTTCGAAACCTGAACACGCAGTGTTTAAACGTAACTAGCAACTATACTCAGAAACGCCACTGAAATCAATGTCTGCATCTGATTTCCTTAAGTATTCAGTAGGATCTATTTAAATCGAATCATTGAGGGTTTGGTGAATTGGAATCCATCAAGGAAATTCTAGCGCCGAATATTTAACCAACTTATGCAGGCTCAGACGCGGCCTCAGCGGTGGTTTTACCGGGCTTCACGAGATCCACTTTCTTCTTGGGGGCCAGTACCATCACCATCTGGCGGCCTTCCATTTTAGGGAATTGCTCCACCACACCGTGAGGGGCCAGATCAGCCTCTACGCGTTTAAGAAGGTTGTAGCCGAGTTCTTGGTGGGACAGTTCACGCCCACGGAAACGAAGGGTAATCTTGGTTTTATCACCATCTTCTAAGAATCGGATCAGGTTGCGTAGCTTGATGTTGTAGTCGCCATCATCTGTACCAGGTCGGAATTTGACTTCCTTCACCTGAATCTGCTTTTGCTTCACTTTGGCTTCGTGTGCGCGCTTGGCCTCACGATATTTGAACTTACCAAAGTCCATTAAGCGGCATACTGGCGGCTTAGCCATGGGGGCAATCTCAACGAGATCGACCTCTAGCGCCTCTGCTTGGCGCATGGCTTCGGCTAAATCAACAATTCCTAGTGGCTCACTTTCCATGCCGACTAGACGCACTTCTTGGGCAGTAATTTCCCCGTTTACCCGAACTTCTTTCTTATCAGAAATAGTGTGTTCTCCAGTTTGTGATTAATAGCACACGGACTGCGACGAGTTTCTCATCTCGACGCTAGACACCGCATACTCGTGGCGCAAAAAAACGTAAGCCTTCAATTATAGCGCTAATTACTTCAAAAAAGGGGCAAGCGTGAAGGTTAATCATGTTGAGTTCCTACACGAATGCCCTCTGAGGCCGTTTAGATTTTAATGGTGAGCTTTTTCTCGCCTCTTTTAAGCGTAAGCATCATTCTTCATGTGTCTCTATAACGCCTGAGCGCTGCGCAATGCCGGCATGAAGCAAATCTAGCAAAGCTGCCATCGTCATCTGCCCCAAATCTTGACCTGCACGATCGCGCACTGCAACTAAGTTGCCTGCCATTTCCTTATCGCCCACAACGATTTGAAAAGGAATTTTTTGCATGCTGTGTTCGCGAATCTTGTAACCAATTTTCTCGTTGCGTAGATCTACTTCCGCCCGAATACCCGCCTTCTTAAGGTCAATACACACCTGCTCTGCGTACTCTTTTTGCCCCTCAGAAATATTCATCACCACCAATTGCACCGGAGACAACCAGAGCGGGAAGGCCCCGGCAAAGTTCTCAATCAAAATACCGATAAAGCGCTCTAGCGAGCCCAGAATCGCCCGATGCAGCATTACCGGCACATGCCGTTGGTTATCTTCAGCCACATATTCCGCATCTAAACGCCCGGGCATGGAAAAATCCGCTTGAATGGTGCCACACTGCCAGGTTCGGCCAATGCTATCGCGCAGGTGAAACTCAATCTTAGGGCCATAAAACGCGCCCTCGCCTGTTAACACTTCAAACGCAACACCTGCAGCCTTCAGGGCATGATCCAACGCTTGCTCGGCCTTATCCCAAGTCTCATCTGATCCTACACGCTGAGCAGGACGGGTTGCTAGTTTGTATTGAATATCGGTGAAGCCAAAATCGGTATATACCCGCTTCAATAAATGGATGAAGGCCGACACCTCTTCTTGAATTTGGTCTTCGGTACAGAAAATATGGCCGTCATCTTGCGTGAACCCCCTTACGCGCATCACACCATGCAAGGCCCCTGAAGGCTCATTGCGATGGCAGGCACCAAACTCGCCATAGCGCAAAGGAAGCTCTCGGTAACTGCGCACCCCTTGATTAAAAATTTGCACATGCCCCGGGCAGTTCATCGGCTTGATCGCAAAATCGCGCGCCTCGGACTCAGTGGTGAACATATTCTTGTGAAAGTTCTCCCAGTGGCCAGATTTTTCCCACAGTGAACGATCGAGAATCTGGGGGCAGCGCACTTCGTGATAACCGTTATCGCGATACACATGGCGCATGTACTGCTCCACCTCCTGCCAAAGCGCCCAACCCTTGGGATGCCAGAAAATCATGCCAGGGGCATCGTCTTGTAAGTGGAATAAATCCAACTGTTTAGCGAGACGACGATGATCGCGCTTCTCGGCCTCCTCAAGTCGTGTGAGATAGGCCTCTTGGTCTTCTTTCTTGGCCCAAGCGGTACCATATACCCTTTGCAGCATCTCGTTTTTGCTATCACCGCGCCAATACGCGCCGGCTACGCGCATTAATTTAAATACTTTGAGCTTACCCGTTGAAGGCACGTGGGGGCCACGGCACAGATCGATAAAGTCGCCCTGACGGTACAGGGACAATTCTTCATTGGAAGGAATGCTTTCGATGATCTCGGCTTTGTAGGCTTCACCCAAATTACGGAAAAACTGTACCGCCTCATCACGCTGCATAACCTCGCGTTGTACCGGTAGATCCCTTTTCACGATCTCGCTCATGCGTAGTTCGATCTGGGTGAGGTCATCGGTCGTGAATGGCTGCTTGGATGAAAAATCGTAATAAAAGCCCTCCTCGATCACCGGGCCAATGGTGACCTGAACCGCATCGCCATACAGCTCTTTTACCGCGTGGGCTAAAAGGTGGGCGGTGGAGTGGCGTAAAACCTCTATACCGTCTTGGTCATTGGGGGTGACAATAGCAATCTGCGCATCATGTTCTAATTTAAAGCTGATATCGACGAGCTTTCCATTGACTTTGCCGGCTAGCGCGGCACGGGCCAGGCCTGCACCGATGCTTGCTGCAAATTCGCCAACGGTGAGAGGGTGATCAAAAGAACGAACGGAGCCGTCAGGCAGGGTAAGGTTTAGGGACATTGAATGATTGATGAGCTGTGCTTTAATTGAATACAAGGATTATAGCGCCTCAGTGAAAAAACGCGGCAAAGGAGCAGTAAAACCAAAAGATTAATATGTGTGTGAGGAAAGGATTAGCATTTTTTTCAGCGTTCTCTCATCCATTTGAATCACTTTGGCCTCCCGATCTAGCAGCCCGTAGGAGAGAAATACAGTTCTATCTTTTACGGCCAACCCTGCGCAAAATTCAACTCCATCGAGTTCAAAGCGAAATGGCTGAGAGACCGCCTTAATCGAAAAATCTTCACCGAAGAGAATCAATAAATGTCGAAATAATACTTTTCTGACTTGGTAATCTTTATCTCTATTAAAAAATTTCATCCAAAATCTTTGAAGTGAATGCATGCGTTCACGATAATGAACAACAGCTAAAAATCCCTCGTCCCAGGGAATCACTTGAGAGGAGCCTGAAATAAAGGTGTTAGGCTTAAAACGCTTCAACTGCATAGAAGCGACAGAAGGCTTTGGGTAACTGGTTCTCTGCAGCTTACCTTCCCCCATGTATTTGAATATTTCGAGGGGGGAACAACTGTAAACAAAAAAAAGATCTTCCCCTAACACCCAGGGCATCCAATTTTTTTCCCGTAGTTTTCTAAAAGGGGATTTCAATTCTACTGCATCGAAAAGTTGATTCCCTTCTAATCGACACAAGACCATGGTGTTTTTGCCACCACCTGCCGCATCACTAAAACCGCTAAACAGAACCCATTCCTGACTTTTCCACACAAACAGTCGTCCGTCTTCTAGCCCTAATAAAGCGCTTGGGATAGTCTCCCTGACCCATAAATCATCAATTTTTTGGGCTTGAATAAGTGTGAGGTTTTGGTCTAGATCAACAATCCAATTTTCAGTTGTAGGGGTGCTCTTGTTTACTGTCTTATTGTTGATAGGGAGAATCCCACGAATAATGGCTTTGAAATGACCATCCCTAAATACAAGCGAAGGGTTACATGCGACGGCATCAGAATGAACAGAGATGAAAGCGGGGTGAACTGAAAGTTCAGAAACCAAGGACAAACATGCCAGATTGCTCTCGGGGGAAGGGGTTTTACGAAAGATCAAAAATACAACTCCCAATTTTTCTTATGGTTTATTCAAGCAAAAAACTCATTCTGCCGTTTTTAACCTAATGATGATAAACGTAGACAAATAAAACTTGCCATCTGATCAAGCAAATTTGAAAATCTTATATCATCAAAAAAGATCAACATATCCATTGAGAGATAAACTCATGACTTCTGGAATCAAGGGCTAAATATGCTTTTGCAGGGCTTTTTGCTGAGCTACAAATTCTTTCAGACCACCACTAAAAAATGCCTAGATAGCTTACTTCCCCAAGCTCAGTCTTGTGGTGTCACTATTTCAGTTGGAGACAATGCTTCACCGGATCATAGCCCATTGCAACTCTCTGACTACCAAGATCGACTCTGCCAAGAACACCCTGATCAGTCTGAAATTCTCAGCGTAAGCTATTTTGATCAAAACTTCGGCTATGCAGGAGGAATGAACCGCTTAACATGTAACTCAGAAGCAGACTGGCTTCTTCTTATAGGAAGCGATACGGTTTTCGCACCTGACGCATAGCATAGACTGTTAACTGCTTTAGGTTCGGCACCCGATGCCGTCGGCATTGTTGGCCCCGTTACCAATAGCGCGGGAACGGCGCAATGCCTTTTGTTTGAAAATAATAACGCTGAGGCGATAATTGAAGAATGGCAGAGCTTGCACTCCGCCTCGACGCAATGGCTTACCCCAATACCAAGAACTGATTTCTTTTGTGTAGCGATTAGACAATCACTTTGGCAACAGCTTAATGGTCTTGATGAAGGCTATGGGCGAGGTTATTACGAGGATGTGGATTTCTGTGTGCGCGCAAGAAATGCTGGCTTCAGTTGTAATATGGTGGAAGACTGTTTTGTATTTCATCAAGGTAGTGCTACTTTTGGAAAAGAATCTGGAACAAAGGAGCTGATTCAAAAAAATAAAGAATTATTTTTAAGCAAATACCCCAATGAAAAACTTCTTCATGTTCGTGAGGACAGCTTTAATGCAATCAAAGCTGGACTTTCAGCGCTAGGACAAAACCCAAGTTATGGGGCCAGACTCAATCGCATCAAGAACAGGCTGCAAATTTTAGAATCTCTAAAACCAAAGAGTTTTTACAAGAAAATATTTTGGGAACACAGGGCGCGCAATCTCAATCAAGAGATTGAATCACTTTTTTAAATAACGCCTGTATCAACGCCCATACACATCCTCCAGCCTTACGATATCGTCTTCCCCTAAATAGCTACCAGACTGCACCTCAATCATTTCTAGAGGAAGCTTTCCGGGGTTTTTAAGACGATGCACTTCCCCAATAGGGATATAGGTAGATTCATTTTCGCTGAGTAAAAAAGTTTCGCTACCGCGTGTGACTTCAGCCGTTCCCTTCACCACAATCCAATGCTCTGCTCGGTGATGATGCTTTTGCAAACTGAGTGAGGCGCCGGGTTTTACGCCAATTCGCTTTACCTGAAAGCGCTCTCCCATATCAATCGAATCATACCAGCCCCAAGGACGAGCCACCTTACGATGGGTTACGGCTTGTGCGTACTCCTCACTCTCAAGTCGCGCTACGACCTCTTTAACTTGCTCCGCATGATCGCGATGGACAACCAAAACCGCATCCGGCGTATCAATAATAAGTAGGTCCTGGGTTCCTAAAGCAACCACCGGGCGATGCGATGCATGGATGTAGGTATTCTTTGAGTGATGAGCCACACCCTGCCCAAAAATACGATTATCTTCGTTATCCGGCTGTGCAAGATCCGCGACGGCATTCCAACTCCCCACATCACTCCACTGCCCCTTGAAAGGAACCACAGCAATGTCTGAGAAATGTTCCATCACGGCATAGTCAATACTTTGAGAACGGCAGTTAGAAAACGCCGCTTGATCGGGGCGCACAAACGTAATCTTGCCTTTGCTTCCCCCCCCCGATGTCTCGGGTTCTTCGCTTTTAGCAATTTGCATCGCACCAGAAACTGAGGCCAAAATATCCGGGGCATGGGTTTCAAGAGCCTTGATGAGCGTAGAGGCTTTGATTAAGAAAATACCTGCATTCCAAAGTACCCCACCTTTCAGAACAAGCGCTGATGCAGCGTTGGCAGTAGGTTTTTCAATAAAGCGGGAAACGTTAAAAGCGCCATCTTTTCGCTGTTCAGCCTGTTCTATATAGCCATACGCTGTGCTTGGAAAACTGGGCACTACCCCAAAAGTTACAATGGCTCCGGCCTCTGCTGCGGGAATACCTGTACTCACGGTATGGATAAAAGCATCGGTATCTGGGATGTGATGATCTGCCGGGCAGAATAGAAGTAGGCTTTCTGGACTCAGTTCACCATCCATCACTTTATCGGCTTTTGAGGCCCAAAGAGCCGCAGCAACCATTGCTGCAGCCGTATTCCTGGCTGAAGGCTCCAGAATAAGTCCGCCCGCCACGCACGCGGCTTGTAGCGCCTCCGTTACCATAAAACGATGATCATCCGCCGCCACACAGATCACCTTTCCTTCTGCCAAGCCTTTTACTCTTTCTAAAGTCAACTGCAATAAGCTTTTATTGTCGATGAGTGGCACAAATTGCTTAGGAAAGCTTTTGCGAGAAAGCGGCCACAACCGAGTTCCAGAACCACCGCATAGGATGACGGGGAGGACAGGGCGGATAAAAGCAAGGGTCATGGATCAAGGCTCAAAATTCAACAAAAGCAATCATCGCGCATTTCGACTTATAATTCCATACGCGTGGAATGAGGCATTCCTAGAGTGACTAATTATAAATAACAAAGCATTTATGCTAATTTTTGACCGCTTACCACGACTTGCACCCCTCATTAGATGGGCTTGCTTTTGCGCCCTAATGAGCCTTCCGGTCTCCACTGCGGGCCTCAATATATTTATGGCATTGGCTATTGTATTGGCTTTGGTCTCCAGGGAATTATGGCAAGCCACGTCTCAACTGATTCGCCATCCCGTAGCAGTGATTGCGGTGCTCATGTTTATTCTTCTGGCAATTGGCACACTCTATTCCAGTGCCCCCGCTCACGAAAACATTAATTATATGTGGCGATATAAAAAGTTACTTCTGGTTCCTCTTTTAATCCCTTTTTTTCAAGATTCACGTTTTCGCTATCAAGCCCTGACTTGTTTTTGCTTAGCAACTTTCCTTACCGTTCTGGCTTCATGGTCTGAATTTTTTCAATTTACCCACATAAGTGATCCAGCTTTTGGGGACGTTACAGGGGACTCGGTGTTTGTGATGCACATCACCCAAGGCTTCCTCTTTGCCATGCTCATTGCCTTGGCGATATCCCTAGCTATTGCATCAAAAAACATTTATCTAAAAGTCCTTTGGTTGATCATAACGGTCATTACGGTGGGTGATATTTGTTTTGTGATGTGGGGGCGAACAGGTAAAGCAACCTTGGCCATACTCATTGTTTGGGCCTGCTGGGAATGGCTTTATGCTCAAAAATGGCAGTGGATGACTAAGGCAATCATTCTAGTAGTATGTGTCTGTTCAGTGCTTACAGGTGTTGTAGTCGTTGCAAAAAACCCAGCTCTCTCATTTGGAATGATCCGCACTGATTTAGAGAGAGCACAAACCACCGGCGAAGCAACCAGCCAAGGTCTTCGTCGTCAATTTGCAAAAACCGGAATTAAGATTTTTCTGAAAAGTCCTTGGGTTGGGCATGGAACGGGGTCGATTGTTACAGAACAAGCACTCTTTGCAAAAGAGGCGGGAACGCCTGTGGCCCAAGTCATTACGGTGAATTTGCATAATGAATACCTCATGCAAGCCGTTCAGGTTGGGATTCTTGGCATTGCTCTTTTTGTGAGTTGGCTAGGTGTTGCCTGTTTTTACTCACTCAACCCAATCCTAGGCTGGCAAGCTATCGCCCTGCGTGGAGCGATCCTTGTATTCGCCTTTGGCTGCCTATTCAATTCTTATCTTTGGGATCATATTGAGGGGTATACGTATTGCTTATTGCTGGCGGCGTTGATGCCGATCAGCCGAGGTGAGAAGAACGCATCGAATTTCATTGGTTAAAATAGAGAAAACCTTGACAACAGTAAAGCAAACTTTACAGATTTCTTTAGAAGATGGCCTGTGGCTTGATATAGGCGCTGCACGAAACCTAGGTGAAGCCCTTTCAGGTGATTACTGTTTTGCAGATCCCTTCCCACACATTGTGATTGATGGGTTTCTTCCTGAAGAAGTAGCCAACAAAATTCTCGAAAACTTTCCTTTAGAACCCAAACAAAACGATGTTCACTTTAAAGGGAAAGTCTTTGAGCACAATAAACGTCAGATCCAA
>CAIPTD010000044.1 GCA_903867885.1 uncultured Ferrovum sp.
CCCATGATTCAAATGACTAAGCAGCTTCGTGAAGAAGCAGCGCATGATCCTGAGTTACCCTCATCGGGTGAAGTGAAAAGTGAAACGCAAGTCATTGCGATTTACGGAAAGGGCGGTATCGGCAAGAGCTTCACCCTTGCCAACCTTTCTTACATGATGGCGCAGCAAGGTAAGCGAGTGCTTTTGATTGGTTGTGACCCTAAGTCAGACACTACCTCTTTGCTATTTGGTGGCCGTGCTTGCCCCACCATTATTGAAACATCAGCCAAGAAAAAACTCGAAGGTGCATCGGTTGAAATCGGCGATGTGTGCTTTAAGCGCGATGGCGTATTTGCAATGGAATTGGGCGGTCCCGAAGTGGGCCGCGGTTGCGGTGGTCGCGGAATCATTCATGGATTTGAGCTGCTTGAGAAATTAGGTTTTCACGAGTGGGGCTTTGATTATGTCTTGCTCGATTTTTTGGGCGACGTAGTATGCGGCGGTTTTGGATTGCCGATTGCCCGCGATATGTGCCAGAAAGTGATTGTGGTGGGTTCTAATGATTTGCAATCGCTCTACGTTGCCAATAATGTTTGCTCGGCGGTGGAATATTTCCGCAAACTAGGCGGAAACGTTGGTGTGGCTGGCCTCGTGATCAACAAAGATGATGGCACAGGTGAAGCGCAAGCGTTTGCAGAAGCGGCTGGCATTCCGATTTTAGCCGCGATTCCTGCTAATGAAGATATTCGTCGTAAGAGCGCGAATTATGAAATTATTGGGCGCCCCGATACAGAGTGGGGTCCCTTATTTGCAGGTCTGGCTCAGCAAGTTGCAGAGGCCCCTCCGCTGCGTCCTACCCCTCTGAGCCAAGACGATTTGCTGGGACTGTTTAAGGGGGATGCAGTAGGCCGTGGTGTCGTGCTTCAGCCTGCCTCACAAGCTGACATGCGCGGAACGGAGCATGTTGAAAAAGTATCCCTTGAAGTGATTTACGACGCGGCTTAAGGGGGCGATCATGGAACCCTTCAACCCAGATCTGCCTCCTGTTTCTCAGGCCGTGCCTGAAGAGGGTGCTTGCCACTCGGGTTCGGATCGGATGCGCGCTGCGGCAACGGCTGCAGGCAAGGGCGATACCCTCGCGCAATATGCTGCGGATTATCCAGTCGGGCCCCACGATCAACCCCAGAGCATGTGTCCTGCATTTGGATCATTGCGTGTGGGATTGCGGATGCGAAGAACCGCAACCGTACTGTCTGGATCAGCTTGCTGTGTCTATGGCTTGAGCTTTACCTCGCACTTTTATGGCGCCCGTCGCAGTGTGGGTTATGTGCCCTTTAACTCTGAAACACTGGTAACTGGAAAGTTATTTGAAGATATTCGCGATGCCGTTTTTGGTTTAGCCGATCCTGCTTTATACGACACGATTGTGGTGACCAATCTTTGTGTGCCCACTGCCTCTGGCGTGCCTTTGCAACTGTTGCCGAAAGAATTGAACGGTGTTCGTATTATCGGCATAGATGTGCCTGGGTTTGGAATCCCTACCCATGCCGAAGCAAAGGATGTGTTGGCCGGAGCCATGCTCAAGTATGCCCGACATGAGGCGATTGCAGGCCCAGTGGCTGCTCCGCGTAATGGCGTGAGTGAAAAGCCTACCGTGACTTTGTTAGGTGAGATGTTCCCGGCCGATCCTGTAGGAATAGGAATGCTACTTGAACCGATGGGTTTAGCAGCGGGCCCCACCGTTCCTACCAGAGAATGGCGCGAGCTTTATGCTGCTCTGGATTGCCAAGCTGTAGCAGCCATCCATCCTTTTTATACCGCTTCTATTCGCGAATTTGAAGCTGCAGGTCGTTCTATTGTGGGTTCTGCGCCTGTGGGTGAATCAGGAACGCGTGATTGGCTTGAAGCGATTGGGAAGGCGTGTAACGTCTCTTCGGATCTTATCGGCGCCGCTCAGAATACATTCCTGCCTATCATTAGGGGTGCGCTGGAGAAGATGCCGATTAAAGGCCGCATCACGCTCTCAGGTTACGAAGGATCAGAGTTACTGGTTGCGCGATTACTAAAAGAAAGCGGAGCAGACGTGCGTTATGTGGGAACAGCTTGCCCCCGCACCGCTTGGTCTGCACCCGATCGCGAATGGCTGGAAGCCCATGGTGTGCATGTTCAATATCGCGCCTCGCTGGAACAAGATTTGGCTGCTATGCATGAGTGGAAACCTGACCTTGCAATCGGTACAACGCCCGTTGTTCAGAAAGCCAAACAACTGGCCATTCCTGCGCTGTATTTTACCAACCTCATTTCAGCGCGGCCCCTCATGGGTATTGCAGGAGCGGGTTCTCTGGCACAAGTGGTGAATGCAGCCATGGCGGGTAAAACACGCTTTGAAACCATGCGCAATTTCTTTGAAGGTGTGGGGCAGGGGGATCAAGCCGGAATCTGGCAAGAGGTCCCTAAAGATCGCCCCGAATTCCGTGCTTACTATCGCCGCCTGATTGAGAAAAAAGCAAAAGCTAAAAAAGCCGAGGAGATGATCTGATGTACGTCATCGACCACGATAGAGCCGGAGGTTACTGGGGTGCCGTGTATGTCTTCACGGCAATTAAAGGATTGCAAGTCATCATCGATGGTCCGGTAGGGTGTGAGAATCTGCCTGTGACCTCGGTTTTACATTACACCGATGCGCTGCCACCTCACGAGTTACCTATTGTGGTCACTGGCTTAGGTGAAGAAGAGTTAGGGCAGCATGGCACCGAGCAAGCCATGAAGCGCGCGCACGGTACTTTAGATTCCTCGCTTCCTAGCGTGGTAGTGACTGGATCCATCGCCGAGATGATTGGTGGTGGTGTGACTCCAGAGGGCACCAATATCCATCGCTTTCTTCCGCGCACCATTGATGAAGATCAGTGGCAGAGCGCGAACCGGGCAATGAATTGGCTGTGGAGTGAATACGGCACACGCAAGATACCTGCGCGCCCTCCGCGCGAGCCGGGTGTAAAGCCACGCGTTAATATCATAGGCCCTTGCTATGGCATGTTTAATACATGGTCAGACTTAGCCGAGATTAAACGTTTGGTGGAAGGCATAGGCGCTGAAATTAATCTGAGTTTTCCCTTGGGTAGCCACCTTGCTGATGTTCAAAAATTGACCGATGCAGATGTCAATATCTGCATGTATCGCGAATACGGCCGCTTACTTTGCGAGTCA
>CAIPTD010000045.1 GCA_903867885.1 uncultured Ferrovum sp.
GAATATCACTCAGCAGCACTGGGCCACGGTGATTCTCGATGAAGCGCAAGCAATCAAGAATACGGGAACCAAACGCTCGCAAACTGCCATGCGCATCCAAAGTGATTTTAGAGTCATCACCACCGGAACGCCCATTGAGAACAATTTAAGCGAGCTGTGGAATCTGTTCCGCTTCATTAATCCGGGTTTACTAGGTAGCTTGGAGTCTTTCCAAACACGGTTTGCTACTCCTGTTGAGCGTGATGGAGAGGCCGAGGCACGAGATCATCTCAAACGTCTGATTGCGCCTTTTGTGCTCAGACGCACTAAGTCAGAAGTGCTCAAAGAATTACCCGATCGCACTGAAGTCTCAAGACGGCTTGAATTAAGTGCCGACGAAAGAGCGCTGTATGAAGCCGTGCGGCGAGAGGTATTAAACGAAGTGGAAGAGGGCGGAGGGGACGGTGAACCCAATCGGATGCGTGTGCTTGCCGGCATCATGCGCTTGCGCCGAACCTGTTGTCATCCGCGCTTGGTGGCACCAACTTCTGAGATCACAGCCACTAAAACTACGGCTTTCATGGAGCTTGTGCGGGAGTTATTAGAAGGCGGACACCGCGCTTTGATCTTTAGCCAGTTTGTGGATCACCTCAGTGTTCTGAGAGAACAACTAGATCAAAAAGGTATTCGCTACACGTATCTGGATGGCGGGACCCCACTTATTGAGAGAGTGCGTCGTGTGGATGCATTCCAAGCCGGCGATACCGATTTATTTCTGATTAGCCTGCGGGCAGGGGGTACGGGGTTGAACCTGACTTCGGCAGATTATGTGATTCATATGGATCCATGGTGGAATCCCGCGGTAGAAGATCAGGCTTCAGACCGCGCCCATCGCATGGGGCAAACGCGCCCCGTCACTGTTTATCGATTGTTGATGGCCAATAGCATAGAAGAAAAAATCATGGCGTTGCATGAACGCAAGCGCCATCTGGCAGACAGCTTGCTCGACGGCGTTGGCGAGGCCGCCAGCCTGACCGTCAACGAGCTGATGGGACTATTGCGCGAAGCTTAATCGAATATCAGGAAGTGATTTCCATTGCAGCCCCCTCATCAGTATTACCAATTCATGCTATTTGAAAACTTTTTAACGCAAAGGCTTATAACGCAGGCGGCTAGGGCGGGCGCCGTCTTCGCCTAAGCGCTCACGCTTATCGGCTTCGTAGTCTTGGTAATTACCGGGGTAGAAGACTACACGCGAGTCGCCTTCAAACGCCAAGATATGGGTGGCGATTCGATCTAAGAACCAGCGATCGTGTGAGATCACCAGAATGGAACCTGCGAATTCCAGTAAGGCATCTTCCAGGGCCCGCAAAGTTTCCACATCCAAATCGTTAGAAGGTTCATCCAGCAGCAACACATTGCCGCCTTTTAGCAAGGTCTTGGCAAGGTGCAATCGACCGCGCTCACCACCCGACAGCATGCCTACTTTTTTCTGTTGATCTTGGCCCTTGAAGTTGAAGCGACCAATATAAGCACGCGAAGGCATTTCGAAACGGCCAATATTTAAGATATCGGAGCCACCGGAAACATCTTCCCACACGCTCTTATCGCCAGATAGTGAATCTCTAGACTGATCCACATAGGCCATCTGCACCGTGTGGCCAATTTTGATTTCGCCCGTATCTGGCTGCTCTTGACCCACAATCATGCGGAATAGGGTGGATTTACCGGCACCGTTAGGGCCGATCACCCCCACGATTGCGCCCGGGGGAATTTGAAAACTTAATTCGTCAAACAACAGGCGATCACCAAAGGCCTTTGTGACATTGTTAAATTCAATGACCACATCACCGAGACGCTCCGCCACGGGAATGAAGATTTCCTGCGTTTCATTGCGCTTTTGGTATTCGTAGGAACTCAGTTCATCAAAGCGCTGCAAACGGGCCTTACTCTTCGATTGACGACCTTTGGCATTCTGACGCACCCATTCTAATTCTTTCTTAATTGCTTTTTGACGGGCACTCTCAGTTGCATCTTCTTGCTTTAAGCGCGTTTCTTTTTGCTCGAGCCAAGTGCTGTAGTTACCGCGCCATGGTATGCCGGATCCACGGTCTAGTTCCAAAATCCATTCGGCGGCATTATCTAAGAAGTAGCGATCGTGGGTAACGGCCACCACAGTTCCGCTGAATTTACGTAAGAACTGCTCAAGCCAATCCACACTTTCAGCATCTAAGTGGTTAGTAGGTTCATCGAGCAACAGCATATCCGGGCGGGAGATCAACAACTGACATAGCGCCACACGGCGCTTTTCACCACCAGACAGATTCCCTACCACCGCATCCCAAGCAGGCAGGCGCAGGGCATCAGCAGCCACTTCCATCACTTGGTCGGTATTGTGGCCATCTGAAGCGGCCAGAATAGCTTCTAAGTCAGCCTGCTCAGCTGCCAGGGCATCGAAATCGGCATTTTCTTCAGCATAAGCCGCATACACCTCTTCCAAACGTTGCCGCGCGACGAATACTTCACCTAAACCCAGTTCAACGGCTTCACGCACCGTCAGTTCGGGATCAATCTGCGGCTCCTGCGCCAAATAACCGACCTTAATGCCAGGCATTGGAACGGCTTCGCCTTCGATTTCCTTATCGATGCCTGCCATGATCTTCAACAGGGTAGATTTTCCTGAACCATTCAAACCCAATACGCCAATCTTGGCGCCTGGGAAAAAACTCAGTGATATATCTTTTAGAATGTAGCGTTTGGGTGGGACAAGCTTGCCCACCCTATTCATCGTAAATACGTATTGGGCCATGGACTCAGATCAAAGAGAACGAAAGAAAAAGGAAGATTTATACTAAGAAACAGGGTATCAGGATAGCGGGTTGTAGCCAAACGAATTTGTCTTGTTTGTCTTCGTCTAGCGCAAAAAACACAAATTGTTAGTCTTATTCATGTCACAGTTAGTAACAACATAAAGGCTATCATCTCTTTAGCGTGTCAACGATGACAGAACCCCAGCGCGTTAATACTGTCATTAGCAAAGAGTACAGCCAGATTTCTGGCCGCTTGCTGAAAAACTCGGAGACAAGATATGTATCAATCTAAATTATTGATCTGTGGTTTGCTCGGTTTGGCAGGGTTAAGCTTGGCCGGCGTGGCAAACGCACACGAGCACATTCGTTTTGGTATCAATTTAGGATTTCCCTTGGGTTATTCTGCCCCTTACTATTCAGCACCTTACTATCCTGCTCCCTACTACGCCGAACCCTATTACTACCGTCCTGCACCACCTGTGTATGTGCAACCCCAAACGGTGATTGTGCAACCCCCGATTCCCTCGCAAGTGGTGTACCAGTACTATTGCGCACCTACAGGTGCTTATTACCCAACTGTTCCCAGTTGTAGCCAGCCTTGGATGAAGGTTGTTCCTGACGGGTCACAAGTTAATTAATCTAGGCAAGAGATGAATACAATGAAAACATATCAATACACCTTACTCGTTTTGGTTGCTTTTGGGCTGAGTGCCTGCGCTGCTGCACCCGGTCTGGGTGGGGGCGACTATGGAAGAACTCAAGTTCGCGGAGAACAAAGTGTGCGTTTAGCGACGGTCATGAGTGTTCGCGGTGTGCGTATTGAAGGCACCAAAAGCGGTCTAGGTGCTTTAACTGGCGCAGCAGTGGGTGGGCTGGCAGGCCATACCACTGGAGGTGGGCGTGGAACGGACATCGCAACAGTGGCTGGAGCCGTTGCGGGTGGTTTAGTGGGTTCAGCCATTGAAGAGTCCTCTACCAAACAGGAAGGTGTAGAAGTCACCGTTCAGTACGATAACGGTAAGCTGTCTGTGATTACTCAAGCAGCGGATGAGCTATTTAAAGTAGGTGATCGCGTGATGGTGACTTCTGGATCAGGGGTGACGCGCGTGACCAAAGTCGCCGCGGGATCTGCTCTGAATTCACTCCCTCCACCACCAGGATCTGCGCCTAGCGATGTTCCGCCGGCAAACTCCGCTCCTCATTCCAATACTGCACCTCCCTCCGGTTCTGCTCCCAGTGCTTATGCTCCGCCCCCCTCAAACTCAGCACCTGCTGCACCTCATGCAGGGAATACGGGTTTTCGTTGGTACTGTCCTGTCAGTCAGGGTTACTACCCTGCTGTGCCTACCTGCACTGCGAATTGGATTAAAGTTGTGGAGTGAGAGCATTGTCTGATTTAAAAATATTATTTGAAAAAAACGTACAGTGGTCAAAAGAGATCGTTGAACAAACCCCTGGTTTTTTTGAAACACTTTCAAAACAGCAAGCTCCAGAATATCTTTGGATAGGCTGCGCGGATAGCCGCGTACCTGCCAACGAAATTGTGGGGCTTTTACCTGGTGAACTTTTCGTTCATAGAAATGTTGCGAACTTAGTCAATCACACCGACCTCAATGCGCTCACTGTGATGCAGTTTGCGGTAGATGTATTGGCAGTTAAGCACATCATGGTTGTAGGTCACTACGGCTGTGGGGGGGTGAACTGTGCACTGCATAACAAGCGTGTGGGATTAGCAGATAACTGGTTGCGTCATGTGCAAGATGTACACATTAAATATCGTGATTTGATCGATGCTATTCCTGAAAAGAGTAGGGTAGATGTTCTGTGCGAGTTAAATGTATTGGAGCAGGTTGCGAATAGTGCAAGAACCACTATTCTTCGCGATGCGTGGGAGCGGCAGCAGGATCTTACTGTTCATGCTTGGGTTTATGGGCTGAAAGATGGCCGGCTAAGAGATTTGGGACTGTCTATTAGCAATGGGGAGGATATTTCTGGGCAACTCGCCGCTGCGGCAGCCTTAGTGCCTGCCCGCTGGATGTCGATTATTGATTGATTCTGTATAAGGGACACCAACTAGCGCTATTTCTTTTTATCGATATTTTTTCTAGCGAGTTCCTTTTCGATTCGGCTAAGAGATTGAGGGCCACCTTTACGTACCATCATCCCCACACGCACACGCTTGCTTTCTACTGGACGATAGGTTTGGTCTGAGGGTTCTTCAATCGCATCGGCGGATTTTTGGAATGCCATAGCAGCAAGCCACACCCCTCCAAAAATAATACAGGTCGCGATCAGAGCACCAATTGAAGTGGCAAGCATCACCACCACCACTTCTGCCTGGTACTTTAAGGTATGGATTTCCTCTGGCTTGACTGGAATAAAAGTAACGAGCTCATCCCCCCCCCATCCAATTAAACCCACCGTAAGAACAGGAAGCCCAAAAAGACATATAGCACCTAGGATTGCAGCGATGGCTTCAAGTGTTTTCTTTTTGCTCATGGCATTACCTATATCGAAGCGAAACGATAAATGGATGGTGCAATGGTCTTTAATTGAGGATCAACATCCTTCAGGCTTTCAGAGTGGCCAATCAGTAACCAACCCCCTGGATGTAAAGCTTTAATCACCCTGCGAGCAATTTCTATTTTGCTCTCAGGTTGAAAGTAGATGAGCATATTTCTTAAAAAAATCACGTCAAATTTACCCAAGTCGGGCAAGTTTTCATTCAGGTTCAATCTCAGAAAACGCACGCGTTCCCTGATGGATGGGTTGACTTCAATTTTTTCGTCGCCCAATGAAACGCCTCGGGTGAAGTATTTTTGTAAGTAAGCCGGCGGGATCCCATCCAATCGTTGATTGGCATAGACCCCTAGCTTCGCTTTTTCGACAACCCGTTGACTAATATCAGACGCAACGATTTCCCAACCCGGTGGCTTAGAAATCCCTAAATGGTCTGCTAACACCATGCCAATGCTGTAAGGCTCTTCCCCGCTGGAACAGGCCGAACTCCATATTCTAAGTGGACGACGTAAGTCTCTATTTGCAATCACTTCGGTCTTCAAAAACTCAAAGTGTTTGGGTTCGCGAAAAAAATAGGTTTCATTGGTGGTGAGCAAATCTACCAACATCTGACGCTCGGCTGTTTGAGTGGGATTGTTGACCAGATTCAAGTAGTCATCGAAGCTAGATAAGCTAAGCTGCCGAACTCTATTTCTGAGCCTACCGAAAACTAACTGTTTTTTTGCGTCTGATAGATATATCCCTGAAAGAGACTTGATCAGTTGCTGAAAGGCGTGAAACTCTTTATCTGTGATGCTGGTTTCAAGACCAAATGGGTGATTCATTACCTCATGTACCCGTAGAGAATACTTGAGATAACAAGACTAAAAAGAGAGGTGTAGTCAGGGCGGACATTACCGTAGTCAAAACCAAGCTTGCAGCAACAGTCCCCTCTAATCGCTGATACTGCCTAGCCATCAAATATACGTTCACTCCGACCGGTAATGAGGCGAGAAGGACCACTACTTTGGTTTCCATCATGGGTAGTCCTAATACGATTGCTATAAACCATACCACTAATGGTTGAATGATGAGCTTTAATAAGACGACTAGCAGACCTTGACGCCATCCTGCTTTCACATCGTATTCAGCTAAACCCATCCCTAGAACGATTAAAGATAGCGCCGCCGAGGGTTCGGCAACTTGAACCAAGGTATGTTCCAGCATGGTCGGGAGTGCCCAACCTGTTAAACCAAAACAAGAACCCGTGAGAATGCCGATAATGATGGGGTTTCGTGCGATGGCGAATAGGGTTTTTTTAAATCCAGCGATGCTCATCGATCCGTGTTTTGACCACTCAATCGAGATTGAAAGCAAGCTCCAGAGTGTCAAGGAGTTAAATACAAGGACTAGTGCAACAGAAGGAATAGAAGCATTACCTAGGGTGGCTTTGGCAAGGGGGATTCCAATTAATACGTTATTGGAAAATACCCCTCCTAAACCGAGGATAGATTTTGCTGTGCCATCACATTTAAATAGTGAACCACCTAAAAAATAGCCTAGTAGGAAGGTGAGTAAACACCCTCCAAAGAATGCGGCAAGAAGCCGGGTATCCACGGGAGGAAGTTTAGAGAGGTCGCTCATCAAGTGAAAAAGTAAGGCTGGCATGGCAAGGTTAAATACGAATGTATTCATGCCATCAGAGACTGTTTTGCTCCACCCCGCCCCTTTAACAAGGCCGTATCCAAGCGCAACAAGAATAAATAAAGGAATTGCCAGTTCAAACTGGCGAATAAAGAGCGGTAACAACCTACTTATGATCTGCTGAGGGTGGGGAGGGGAGGGCAGGCATGGAATGCGTTTCCTGGGAGAGGCCTGGATCTGCTGCTATGGCGCCTGGAGGTGGGGGAGCCAGTAAGGCATGATGGTAGGCCACGACGGCAAAAATCATAATGAAGACGAGTAGGCCAAGCCCCCAAAGAGAAATGCGGCGTGATCGAGGCATCGTAGAATCGCGTTTGAAGGCAGGAACACCAAAACCTACTACCACTAAGAGCAACGCAATTTTAATCCAAATCCAAGCTTGATCCCATTGGTTGGATAAACTGGCCAGCGCAATTCCACATACAACCAATAAAGTATAGGCTACATGAGGCAAAACCTTAAAAAGTTTGGAGTGTAATCTTGCATTATCTGTGGCCAGCCAAATGCCTCTGACGATAAAAATAAGGAGACTGAGTGCAGCAAAAGTCACATGCAAATGCTTAATTGCAACGTAGGGCATGGGGGTCACTTTTTTGTGAGGTCATTAAAAAACTAAAGCCCGTGCGGAACAAACCGGACGGGCCTTATTATCGTGCGCGAAGCAACTAGCGCACAACACTTATCTGCAAAAAAATTATTTCTTTTTCTTTGCGTTTTTGATGTTCACTGCATCTTTGAAACCTTTACCAGGTTTGAAACGGGGCAAGGTTGCTGCTGCGATCTGGATAGTCTCTCCAGTTTGAGGATTGCGGCCCTGACGCGCAGCGCGCTTGGTGGCTTCAAAACTTCCAAAACCGGTCAAAACAACTGACTCACCTTTGGTTACAGACTTCACAATAGAATCAAGCAGCGCGTCTAAAACGCGGCCTGCAGCGGCATTAGATAGTTCACCTGCGTCGGCAACTACCTTAACGAGATCAGACTTATTCAAGCGTACGTCCTCCAAAAAAGGGTGTTCTTAGTAACGGGGATCGCCGAGGATGTTCACTTCCTACATATCGATCATGTGCCCACGGCGTATACTGTACGCAAACATTTGCAAATCATGCAAGAAATTATTGTACCCGGCTACCTTCTTTCGCATGAAGATCTTGAAAAGCCTTGTATCGCAAGGGTTTTTATAAAGTATCTGTTACAACATCAAATCCATTCAAAGAGGAATATTTATGTCAATTTCAATGTTTTCTGCGAGCGTTCCATCCTTTATCCGTTTACTAAAAAACCTAGATGCAATTCTTGTCAAGGCTGAATCTTATGCGGAAGAAAAAAAATTAGGGCCTACTGTATTAACGAGTGCCCGTCTTTTTCCCGACATGCTTCCTCTCACCTCCCAGGTTTTTATTGCAACAGATATCTGTAAAGGAGCCGCCGCTCGATTGACAGGACAAGATGCTCCGGTATTTGCTGATACCGAAACAACCTTCCCGGAATTACGCGCTCGCATCGCTAAAACACTCACTTACCTGCAAGAATTTAAACCCGAACAGTTCGATGGGGCTGAAAAACGCCATATCGTTCTTAAATTTGGCCCGAATAGTTTTGAATTTAATGGCCATGACTACTTAGTTAATTTTGTTCTCCCAAATATTTACTTTCACTCCTCTACTTGCTATGCCATTTTGCGCCACAACGGGGTGGTGTTGGGTAAGGCTGATTTTTTAGGAAGATAAAAAATGAAGGTACGATCGTTCTGGGGATGAAAAAAAGGCTTTGAACAGCGTTCAAAGCCTTTTTTATTGTAAGAAAAATACGATCAGGTTTGTTTTTTTACCGTGACTTCAATCTCAATTTTCATTCGTACATCGACCATACCCACCACCATAGCCGTACAGGCAGGACGGGCATTCGCTAAATATTCTCCAAAAATAGGTGCGAGCTTTTCGAATAAGCTAGCCTCACTCATCAAGTAAGTCACCCGTACTACGTCATCAAGGGTGGAACCAGCTTGAGCTAGAGCAGATTGAATATTTTTAAAACATTGATGCGTTTGTTCCGCGGCATCGTCACTGACCGTCATGGTGTTATAGTCAAAACCACTGGTACCAGAAACAAATATCCAGTCCCCGTCGACTACCATGCGGGAATACCCCGCGATTTTTTCAAAGCTGGAACCAGATGAAATACGTACGCGTGTATCAGCCATAATGAACCTAGTCCTATTCAATAAAAAAAATTAAGTGGGGCAGATTAGCACAAGATGGATCACGATCGCGCAGCATCGCGCAAGATCCATTCCGCTGCCTTTTCTGCAATCATGAGAACTGGAGCGTTGGTATTTCCGCTTGTGATGGTCGGCATGATGCTGGCATCTACTACCCGTAAGTTTCGAATTCCCTCTACCTTAAGCTCGGCATCCACTACTCTGCTTGCATCCCCTTCTGCGCCCATCTTGCAAGTACCAACAGGGTGAAAAATAGTGGTCCCTATTTGCCCTGCAGCATCGATGAGTTGATCCTCGGTTTGAAAATCAATACCCGGTTTAATTTCTTTCGGGGAATAAGGCTGAAGAGCGGCTTGGCCAACAATATTTCTCGTTACCGTGATAGCACGCGCAGCCGTTAAACGATCTGATTGAGTAGAAAGATAGTTAGGTTGAATCGCTGGAGACAGGGAAAGATCGGGGGACTGTACGTGCACAGAACCACGAGAAGTGGGATTCAAGTGGCACACGCTGGCGGTAAATGCATTGAATGGATGTAAAGGTTGGCCAAAGGCTTCAAGCGAAAGCGGTTGAACGTGATATTCAAGATCTGGCCAGGCTTCCTTGGGACTTGAACGAGTAAACACCCCTAGCTGTGATGGAGCCATACTCATCGGGCCACTTCGAGTGAGAGCATACTCAAGGATGATTCCTAATTTACCTAAGCGGGTTGCAGCGCGGGTATTTAAGGTAGGAAGCTTTTGAAGTGCGTAAACCATTCTTAATTGAAGATGGTCTTGAAGATTTTCACCGACTCCTGGAAGATCTTTAATTAAAGGGATATTGAGCCGACCTAACCTGTCCTTTTGGCCGATACCAGAAGCTTCAAGTAGAGCAGGGGACCCAATCGCCCCCGAACATAATATGACTTCCTTGTTTGCCAATACTTCATATAGAACCGGTTGTCCGGATTGCTTCACCAGTACCTGAACCCCTTTACAGTGTTGGGCATTGAAGTCGAGCGATGGCGTAAAGAGTAGTTTTTGGGCTTGTGAAAAGGTCCATATGGAAAGGTTGCGTCTATCCCATACAGGCTTGAGAAAAGCTTGGGAGGCATTCCACCTAAAGCCCCCTTTTTGATTGACCTCGAAATACCCTATGCCCTCATTTGTTCCTCGATTGAAATCAGGACTAAGAGGGATCCCCGATTGCTGAGCTGCTTCTGAAAATCGTTCAAGTACTTCCCAATTCAGGCGTTGTTTTTCTATACGCCATTCACCGCCTGGGCGACGGCCTGTTGGGTCACGCCCCCCTGATGAATGATAGGCATCAGCACCGCGCCAATAATCTTCGTGTTTCATAAAATAGGGTAAGGATTGATCCCAACGCCACGCGTCATTGCCTGTTATGGCGGCCCACTGATCATAATCACGGGATTGGCCGCGCATATAGATCATGCCGTTAATACTGGAGCTTCCACCTAGTACTCTGCCGCGAGGATACTTTAATGTTCGATTAGCGATACCAGGTGTAGGTTGTGTTTCAAAACACCAATCGGTAATGGGGTTACCGATACAGTACAAATAGCCTACGGGGATATGGATCCAGCGATAGTCATCCTTACCGCCAGCCTCTAACAGTAACACCTTGTTATTAGGATTAGCGCTTAATCGATTTGCAAGCAAACACCCTGCAGTTCCTGCTCCAACAATCACATAATCAAATTGAGCTGATTCCATACCTGAAGTTCGTCATTATCCCAACGATGGACAGAATAACTCGAAAGTAATCTTTCAGCACCGGCCTGGATTGATCGTTACCTCAAACAATTTAAAGGTGGTGGTGGTGTTGAGTGGTAGTCTATTTGACATAATATATATTATGCGCCAACTGTAGCAGCGATAGGGTGGCCTTAAGCGAGATCCAACTGATCTTCATTCAGGAATTCGTGCCCATAATCCGAATAGATCTTCTCAGAAATAAAGACCGCATAGAGATCTGGATCAATGTGGCCTTCTTCACTCATGCGTTTCATAATGCCCAGTGCCTGGCTCAGTTTCATTGGTTTTTTATACGGTCGATCTGCCGCTGTTAAAGCCTCAAAAATATCGGCAATGGCCATGATTCTGGCCTGAACTGACATTTGGTCTCCCGTTAGACCCTTGGGATAGCCTTTGCCATCCATACGTTCATGATGACCGCCGGCATATTCAACAACATTTTTAAGGTGCGCAGGCCATGGCACCGCTTCCAGCATTCTGATGGTAGCGGCCATATGCTCATTCACCACCGCTCTTTCATGTTTGGTCAGCGTTCCAGCAACGATACTGAGGTTTTCTAATTCATCTGCAGTTAAGAATGGAACAGGCTCCGTTTTGTCATGGGGGACCCAAGAATAACGCTGACTCATTGCCGCTATCTTCTGTTGATCTTCCTCTGACATGCGTTCTGAGCCCGTATTGCATTTGCGTATGAAGGCTTGATCATCGTCAATTTGTGCAAGTAGCAAAGCCAACTCATTATTCTGTTGCGATGGATGTGCCTCAATCGTTTCACCATTCAGCGCTAACTGTTTTTTAAGTAACTGCAAATGCGCATCTCTACGAATCACCTCAAATCGGGTGTCTAGTAATGCAATCCGATCAAAAATTGTTTCTAATTTAGTTGCTTTATCCACTACATGCACAGGTGTGGTGACCTTTCCACAATCGTGGAGCAAGGCTGCGATTGAGAACTCATAGCGATCGGCGTCATTCATATGGAAATCAGCAAGAGGTCCTTCCTGCACGAGGTGGCAAGCTTCGGCCAAACGAATGGCGATTTCAGGAACTCTTACGCAGTGCCCGCCCGTGTAAGGAGACTTTTCATCAATCGCTTGGTTGATCATTCGAATGAATGATTCAAAAACCATTTCTAATTCAATAATCAGATTGTTATTTGATTTCGCAATGGCTGCCTGTGAGGCCAGCGATTCAGCAAAGCGTTGCGCATCGTCAGAAAAAGGAATGATTTCAGTGGGCTTTGAAGAGGATAGGCAATTAATTAATTGTACGACCCCCAAGGTTTGCCTACGGTGATCGATCATCGGGATCACCAACATGGAACGTGATCGATATCCTATCTTTGCATCGATCTCCCTTGCGCCTGCAAAATCAAATCCCTCTGCCTCATAAATATCGGGCAGATTAATCGTGGCTTGCTGAAGAGCACTGTAAACCGAAACATTTGAAAAGTTGTCCCTGCCATCCGCATGCTTAAAAGGCAGAATGGTTGGCAGACTGCCATCGTGATCTCGATCAACCAAGCTAAAATCGAGTTTCCTGTTTGTGCTTAGGACAAATTCTAATCCCTGCTGATCTTGATCGACCCTATAGATAGACCCTGCCTCGGCGTGGGTTAAATCCATCGCCGCATTTAACAAAATCTTCAGCAGATCTTGAATATCCATTTGCTTAGAGAGCGCAATACCCACATCCTGCAACTGATGGATTTTATTTGCATCCGCATCCCGAAGTCGTTTTTTTTCAAGCGATGAAAACACCCTCGCCCGTAAAAAAACCGTACTAAAGGGTTTTTTGGGAAGGTAATCTTCAGCACCCATCTCTATACACTTCACTACCTTTTCAAAATCGTTGTCTGATGAAACGATAATCACTGGTAAATATTGAAGTTCTGGTTCAGATTTGATGATCCTTAAGGCTTCAAGGCCCGTCAGTACCGGCATTTCCATGTCTAGCAACATCAAATCAAAGCTTTCAGCCCTTGCCATTTCGATGGCCTCTTGACCATTTCCCGCCTCACTGATGTGGTGAATTCCTAACTGATTGAGTTCACTGATTAACAATTGCCGCATCGTGCGACTGTCATCAACGACTAAGACTTTTGGGGATTGGGGGGAAAACATGGGGGATGGATGAGAAAATGTATGCATGATGCATATTCAAAATGAGAATGATGAACGACCTTTTAGGATAGCAAGCCACAGATAAACTTTTATTACGCTGATGTTACTTCAGATGGTCGTAAAGTTTGAAGACAGCTTTGGCAACGATCCAGCATGAATGAGGCTAAGATTTCTTCATTGCGGGGCTGTACTGTTATCTTTAGATTAAAACCATAAAACAAGACTGGAATAGATTTGGACTGGAACGAACAACTCACTCACTTTAGGCAAAGGAAGCTATTTGACCTGAAGTACGGTACCGATACGGCTAACAATCTGATGAAGCCGGAGTTCAAGCCTGTGCCTAATTTGGAGCATGGCAAGCATTACATGGCTTCGTGGACCAAAGAGGTGATCCATTCCTATCAATTTGCTAAAAACCTGTTGGGGCCGAGTTTTGGATCCTACCAGTTCATCGATTTGGGCTGCGGTAAAGGCAAAGCATGCTTGGTTTGGAGGCTGCAGTGCTTAAAAGACAACATCAAACAGGATGTGCTGGGGGTGGATTACTACCCCCCCTTTATAGATATTGCTCGAGCAAACACAAAGAAGATCTTTGGAGACCTGGGCCATTTTCTGGCGACCGGGGCTGAAACGATCAACTATCATAGCTTTGAATGCCCTCTTATTCTTTATCTATATAACCCCTTCGATGCCGTTATTCTGGCTAAAGTGCTAGATAAGCTGCTGGAAATTCCGGTTTTGGTCATTTACAACATACCCTCTCACAGAACAACCCTGATTCATTATGGGTATAAATTAGTCTATGTAAAACAGGGTGACAATCAAAACGAAGACACCCAAATCTTCATTTCGCCAAATCTACAAATCAAGCATCTAGATATAGTGGTTTAGATTGAACCTACTCTATCACCACAAGGAGAGCTGGACCGCTGAGTGAGATTCTTGATCAGATGACGCGGGCAGAAACTTTTGCCCCCTTGGATCAATACCTTCTTCGGCAAGTTTACGTAAACGAATGGCTTCAGCCTGGGCCTGTTCCAATTGCAGAGTCATGAATCGGCCCAAGGTAGTTCGGACACTTTTGCCTTTGACCCGCATTTCAAAGATATAAGATTTGACTTGCTTACCCGTAATACGCAAGCCTAAGCCGGGCGTTGCGGAATCCCAATAGATGACTTGTTCTTTTCCCATTGGACAAGCTTGGGTTGCCAGTCTGAGATAAGAAAAATTAAACTTTCGAGGTGGCATAGCGCCTTTAAATGATCCTACATGCCCACCACAGGCATTAAAGAGGCGCCATGTAGGCGCGGTGTAGGCATAGTCTAACCCCTTGATTGGCTTAAGATCAAGTCTCAACCAGACAATAGGTAAAAGGACGGGTAGCTGAAAGTTGCTACAGCGGTTGAGGCAAAGCCAAAACCGGGGCAGTGCTGAGCTGAGATGGAGGGATCAAGGCCAAATTGCTTTTAAAACAAGGGCTAAGCGCCCACCGGCTTGGGCAAGCCGATGTGTGACTTCATGGCTGGCTTGTTCAGGATAGCCCTCAGGCAAGGTGATGTCCCATACCTTTTTGGGTTCAGAATGGGAAGGGTTTTCATAGGGTGTTTCATTTTGAGAAGATTTGCCACACACCGCACGCCCTTTTCCAGCATCTCGGAGCGACACGACCGAAACACGTTTCAAAGCCTGAAAGGATAGTGCCACACTTTCATTGGCCCAAGCGCCTACCCACTCTTCGGGATTACTTGAAGGGGCACTCATTGATTCAGCTGAGATCACTAAGCCCTTGGAGAACTCCAAGGGGGTTTTGTCATGGTGCTCCCGCATGGCATGCACCACAAAATCATCGTCCCAAGCAGCATGGAGTGACTTGGTGCGATAGCATAGTAGATTACCCCCAGCGGTGATCATGCTCTGGGCATCCTTATTATTGGCAGGAATAACAAAGTGAAGCTGGTCATCGATATACCCTGCCCCAACATGAAGAGGCTGATGAATATCGCCTATCAAATGCGCCACTAAAAAAAACGCCTCTCGCTGCGTCCATGATCTTCCTGCTGGAGGTGACCCTGTACGTAAAGTTTGAATCGCTTCTTTTAAAACATGCACCACATCATCCGGATGAGCGCCTTCCCCCTGCCCTTCGTATTGTTTGTTTTGGAAGGGAACATCCGCATAGTGATAATGATGGTGTTTGGGGTTATGGCGAACGAAGTTCTGCATTTCTGGGGTCAGTTCAGCATGGCAATACTGAAAACCCTTGGCACAGTCAGCCCAAATGGAGGCTGTGACCAAAGTTTCCTCTTCTTTGAGCAAGGCTTTGACCTTGGCTTCTGCGTGAGAGCCGCGAATTAAATGAATAGCGATTTCAGCGACAGTTTCATGGCCTAAGCGCCCCCATGCCAATGCATTTTGTGCAAAAAAGCAGAAGATCAAAGCAAAATATATCTTTTTCATAGAAGTTACATGCATATCGCTAGCAATTAAATTAAAACCTTATAACAGTTCGAACACAGCACATCATTTGAATATCCAGATGAATGCTATTCATTCGAAGGACTAAAGGCTGAGAGGGCGGGATAGCATCGTATAATGATGACATTGTTTAAGCTCGGTGCACTATGTCGGAACCTGATTACGCCCCAGAATTTATCGAAGCACTGCAAGCTTGGGAGCAAAGTCCTCCCCTAACAGCAGAGTTTGTGTTTGACCTTCCCCCCAGTGACAAGCGCAAGGCCGACAAGGTGGGGGTATTGATGTATCAAAGTGTTTTGCTCAAGCAAGATCACCCCGATTTAGATTTCAGCCGAATTCGGGCCATTACATTTACGATGGATGTGCATCGTACCGGGGATGAACTTGAAAACATCGTTGGCCATGACTTGCCGCAATATCGCAATGCGGCGGCTCGGATGGATGCCTTTCATATTAATTTAGGGCCCGGGCAGATTTTGATCATTACCGATGAGCTGGCCAATGCCAGTTTGTCACCCCAAATCGCCACCCGCCTGGCGGCATGGGAGCTGATTCGTACCGAACTCGCTCGAACGATTGCCATTTATAGGTTATTGGATGCCCCATCCCCTTTAAGCACGGCGCCCAGATGGATCAGCCTTGCCCGCTATGCGTGGACCGAATATTTCTGTGGATTGACCGCCTCAGTAGAAGGACTGCAAACCCCGATGGCGCGCCAAAGATTGCGGCAATCCCTAGAAGAAGACCCTTTAGCAATTTCTGAGGCAATTAAGAGTTTTGTTTATAATCAAGATGTTGATGAACGCACTACCCGCAGTGAAGGGGCAGTTAAGGGCTTATTTGAGGCCATGGCTGAGGTACATGGACAATTAGAGACCACTCAAACTACTTTGAGTGCGATTGACCCTCAGCTCGATACCCTAATTCGGGCTCAAGGGGTTGCGATGATCTGGGATGGATTAGGGGAAATTTTGCAAAAACTAGGGGCGCATCCTGCTCAATGGGATAATGAACAAACCGGACTCAATCAAATCGTTGCATTAGGGCTCCAGTACCTTGCATCGATGGGTATTTCGAGCGATGAATAAGCCATTCATCTGAAAGGTTTTTTTACCTAGTCACCTTTCAATCCTTGCCTACCACCTTAGGCTAGATTGACAGGACATCAAGCAGTCCTTCACCATCGGGCGCTAGTGAATTCAATCCTTGAGCTTTACCCACCCCACTTTATCTTAGGAGCCTTGTTCATTATGTCCCACATCGTATTCCGTGCAGCCGAAGCCACTGTGTTTGCAAAAGAAGGCCAAGCCACTGACGCCATGCCAGAAATCGTCATTGGCGCGATCGATGGCCCGGTTGGCCACGCCTTTGCAAATCTGATGGGACAGACCGCAGGTCACACCCGCATGTTCGCTATTCGTGCATGTAATCAAATGGTTAAGCCAGCTACTTTAATGGTTCCTAAAGTCACTTTGAAGGACAGCAAGAACGTTGAGCTTTTTGGTGGCGTGGTTCAAGCAGGGACGGCTGACGCAATTGTAGACTGCCTCATTGAAGGCATTTTGCCCCGTGATCTGGCCAATGAACTCTGTATTATTTCGCTGGTATGGATTGATCCCCGTTGTGCCAAAGACCCCAATCTGGACCTTCAAGACATGTATCGCACCAATTATGAGGCCACCAAACTGGCCGTAACCCGTGCGATGAATAACGAGCCTTCAGTGGATGAGTTGATCGCCAATCGGCAAAAAATGAAGCACGAGATGTTCACACCTCAGTTTTAAGGCTGAACATTTCTCCTAAAGGGCAGAAACTTTCCCTTAAAAAAAGGCCCCCGCCCTAAATATAGAGAGGGGGCCAACCACATCAGCACAGTGGAGGAGGAGCCACGCGCTGCTTACTACCCTTCAAGACCGATTAGGCTGCAACTTGTTCGACAGCGGAACGTGCTGTCAGTTTTGCCGCTACGTCTCTTAATGCTGTCCTCAAGCCTTCCTCAATGACAGGATGGTAAAAAGGCATATCCAGCATCGTTGCAACAGTCATACCCGCCTGATGCGCCCAAGCCAAAAGGTGAGCTAAGTGCTCTGCATCAGGCCCCATCATTTCAGCACCGAGAAAGCGACCCGTATGTGCATGGGCGTAAACGCGTAATATTCCTTTGTTACGTAACATGACGCGGCTACGTCCTTGATCTTCAAAGGAAACCTCTCCTACGAGACGTACATGAGGATCAATATCACTCAATCGTTGGCCGATGATCGCAATCTGAGGGTCAGTGAACACAACTGCAATGGGAGTGCGACGTAATCCTTTGTTTATCTTGGGGAAGCTGGCTGCATTCGTGCCTGCAATTTTGCCTTCGTCAGCAGCTTCATGGAGCAGGGGTACGAGCGCATTCGCATCTCCGGCGATAAAAATCCCGCTTGATCCACATTGCAACGTTTCCCGATCGAACACAGGAATCCCCTTATTATCCAGGGTGATACCTGTCCTATCTATTCCGATATCGTGCACGTTAGGGGTGCGTCCGGTTGCGGCTAAAACGTAATCAAAGGTTTGTGAGCTTAACACCCCTTCTGCGTTTTTCCAGTGAATCAGTACCCCAGCTTCAGTTCGGGCAATATGACTGACTTGGGCATCAAAATCTATTGAAAACTCATTCTTAAATGTTTGTTCTGCATAGGTTTTTACTGATGGATCTGATAAACCTGCACCGATTCCGCCGCGCCCGAACAAATGAATCTTTACCCCTAAGCGATGGAGCGCTTGGCCGAGTTCCAGGCCAATGACCCCGGGGCCAAACACCGCAACAGAATCTGGTAATACATCCCAGTCAAATACATCATCATTGATAATCAGCCGATCACCCGCTTCACGAAGTAATGGAAATACTTGGGGCGAAGAGCCCGTAGCAATGACTGCAGTTTTAAAGGAAATCTCAACATTTTGCAGCTGATCATCGGAGTTCACAAGCAATGTATGTAAACCTGAAAACGCTGCATGGCCCATGAGTCGATCACTTTGGGGGATTTTTTCTACCCCTTCCACAACCAATCCCACAAAACGGTCCCGTTCGCGTTTCACCCGCCCCATCACGGCTGCGCTATCGACTCTAATGGCCCCATCCAATCTCAATCCAAACGCTTCAAATCGATCCACGCTATGAGCGGCTTCAGCTGCAGCGATCAGCAGCTTGCTGGGCATGCACCCTACTCGCGCGCAAGTGGTTCCGTACACGCCTGATTCAATAATCACCGCCGTTTTACCGGCAGCTTTGGCCGCGCGATATGCGGCTAAACCCGCGGTTCCAGCGCCTAATACGGCAACATCAATTTGTATATTTTTCATGGTCTTATGTTTCCTTTTTCATACTGTGCGTATGGTTTTCTGCAAAAAATCGCCAGGGTGTGGCGATCCCTGCAGTCCAACTTAGAAACGTTTATGCAGCTTTGGCATTCTTCGCTTTGATCCAAGCTTCAAGCTCGTCGGCACCGCCAACCAGAGCGCCATTCACAAAGACCTGAGGTACGGTTCCACGGCCACTGATCGCACCCAATGCGCGGCTACGAATCGATACGGGCAACGATACTTCAGCATACTGATAGCCTTCGTCTGCCAACAAAGCCTTGGCTTTTGCGCAGAATGGGCAGCCTTCGCGCGTTAAAATGGCCACTTGGTCAGGTTTTTTAGCGGCAGGCGCCACAAAAGCCAGCATGGTGTCGGCATCTGAAACCTTAAAGGGGTCGCCAGGCTCTTGGGGCTCAATAAACATCTTGGTCACAACACCATCATCCACCAGCATGGAGTAACGCCATGAACGCTTGCCAAAGCCTAAATCGGCCTTATCGACCAACATCCCCATGCCTTCCGTAAACAGACCGTTGCCGTCTGGCACCATGATGATGTGTTCGGCTTCTTGGTCTTTCGCCCACTCGTTCATCACAAAGGTATCGTTGACTGAAACGCACAGGATGGAATCCACGCCATGAGCGAAGAAAGTAGAAGCCAACTCGTTGTAACGGGGCAAATGGGTTGAGGAGCAAGTAGGGGTAAAGGCGCCAGGGAGTGAAAATACCACTACACGCTTTCCGTCAAATAAATCAGAAGTACTGACATTTTTCCACTCGTTGCCATCACGAACGGGGAAAGTGACCTGAGGAACACGTTGGCCTTCTTGATTCTGTAGCATGGTTGATTTCCTTTTTAATGGTTAAGATTCATTTGGAATATTGATTTAAGTACATGACTTTACTGCTTTGGTGCATTGCAGCGAGAGCAGATGAAGTGCAGTCTACGGTGTTTATTGGTAACGGTCTAATTGATTGTTTTGCTCATCGTGATATATTTTAGTTATCACGATCTGCGATGCGCTTGAACCACGGCTGATTGAAACCGTAGGTTTTGATCCCATACACAATCCCTAGAGCCTCTCGATCACTCAAGGAACATTTCCATGAATCTCAGCGAATTACGTTATGTCATTGCGGTTGCCCAAGAACGTAACTTCCGACGTGCGGCTGAAAAGAGCTATGTCAGCCAACCCGCCTTATCAACGGCCATTCACAAGCTAGAAGATGAACTGGGTGTGCAGATCTTTGAGCGTTCACGAACCGAAGTGAGCCCAACCCGGATTGGTGTGCGCATCATCGAACAAGCTCAGCGAGTACTAGAAGAAACCGATCGCCTCAAAGTCATTGCCCGGGAAGGAAAGGATCAGTTAATCGGCTCCTTAAGATTTGGGGTCATTCATACCATCGGCCCCTACTTACTGCCTGATTTAATCCCCAGTTTGCAAGGGATGGCCCCTGAAATGCCCCTTGAGGTTGAAGAAAGTACCACGGCACAGCTAGAAGCCCATCTTAAAGAAGGCAGTGTGGATGTCATTCTCATCGCTCTGCCCTTTGATGTCTCGGGCGTGGAAACCCTTGCTTTGTATGATGAACGCTTTGAGGTGGTGGTTTCGGTCAAGCATCCTTGGGCAGAAAGAAAAGCGATTGAAGCTAAAGACTTAGCTGCTGAACGCGTATTGTTACTTCATGCGGGGCACTGTTTTAGCAATCAAGTGGTTGGTGCTTGCCCTGAATTGAACCGAGGATCAGGCTCAAGCCCTCTCGGTAACTCTTTAGAAACAATACGGAATATGGTGGCATCGGGTACCGGGATTACCGTACTGCCTGCCTCAGCCAACAGCGATCGCTACCGCAGCGCTTTGTTAACCGTAGTGCCCTTCACCGAGCCCGCCCCCAGCCGTCGGGTGGCGCTGGCTTGGCGAAAAAGCTTCGCTCGCGATAAAGCCATCGAGGCGCTGGCAGACGCCATTCGAGCCGTGCCCCTGCCGGGCGTGACCATGCTTTAGCATTAAATCGCACTGGAACGGCCACGCTCCATGCTTTTGAATAATCGCCAATTTCAATCGCAATTGGGTACTTCATGTATCTTGAAAAAGGCATGATGGCCGCTCTCCCAAAAGCATAGAGTCATGCGCTTTAGTTAACTTAAGCCAAACACTTTTTAATAAATTTCACTTAACGTGATCTTTTGGTAAAAATTAACGACACATTTTGTCGCAACAAAATGAGAACCTGACTTCTAAACATGGGAGTTAATGGTTAAAGATGGATTCAGCCCTTCAAGTTATCGCTTACAGCTGCAAGGCTCTATCCAGTGCCCTTTTCATTTCATGCCTATTACTTGGATGTAGTTCTTTAAAACAGAACAGTTTGAATCGAGATACCCCAACAACACAAACATCATTAGTAACAAGTAATGCAAACAATTCACAGAAAAAAAACAGGGAATTACCTCCTCAGGCAATGACTGTCGGCGAGATCTCTTCTCTCGATCCAAAGGTTAAAGACTGCGCTAACCAGCTGGGTTGGGAACAACTGATGAACAATCAAATTCAGATGCGGGGCTTCGAAAGGAAGAATCCTGAAGAGTTAATCCCGGAAGAAAGAGAATTTAACGCCACGGCTCATCAAATCATTTGGACATTGCGTATCCATTGTGCGGCTATCAACAAGGAAAGATGATCAGATGCGGCATCTTTTTTTTTCTTTAATGATTTCTTATGTTTTTCATGCACATGCTGAAGATACGTGTAAGTTTGTGATGGATATACAGATGACTAGTTTAAAGATTTTGGGCGAACCCACTGACGTGCAAGAACTGCTGACCCCATCTGAAAATACATTGATTTGCCGTACTTTTTATCGAATCAATATTGACGATACTTGGCGTTCGGCAACAGGGTACTCAACGGGGAGAACAAGAGAAGAAGCCTGTTCCAAAGCACTATCCATTGGGAACGGAAAGCTTCTTTCCGAGATACCGCCAGATAAGGTTCGATCAATAACTGAAACGTTGTGCACGGATTTTGAAGATATTCAAATCCGTCCAGTCAAAATTGGTGATCGCATCTGGGAATCTAATGTTGATATCCATAGCAAAATCAAAGAAAGAAATTACTTTAGTTATAAAGGCGCGCGTTGCAGGAAGTTTTCTGAGCGTATACCGGTGCCACAGGGCCTTTACCTCGCACAAGGGGTGATATGTCGAACCGGGTCTACCCCGAATGCAAGATGGTTAGTTGTTGATAAATATTAATAATTTTAAATAAAGGAACAGTACTATGAAACGCGCCCTTACTATTTTATTTGCGGCTGCCCTAGGTTTGAATGGCTGCAGTTCTGATCCC
>CAIPTD010000046.1 GCA_903867885.1 uncultured Ferrovum sp.
CGCTACGGGCTCCCCGAGCCTGAGCGCGTTGCAAATCTTGATCAAGCTGCTGAGATTCGACGTCTTAAAAACGAACTCAATAGGGTTACCGAAGAGAGGGATATTCTAAAAAAGGCCGCGGTGGGTTCAACCGGTCACTGCAACGCTTTCGCAAGTTTATCGCGAGGCGTCATAAACGCAAGTGTCTTTCGAGGTCGAGTATTGAGTCTTGTAGCAACGGTATCGAGGTCTGCTTGCGAATATACGGAGAGATTGGTCCCGTCAGGGAAATATTGACGTAGCAGACCATTCGTATTTTCGTTTGTACCTCGCTGCCATGGGCTTCTTGGATCGCAGAAGTACATGGCCACCTTGGTGGCAATAGTGAATTTCTTATGTTGAGCAAGTTCGCTGCCACGATCCCACGTAAGTGATTCCATTACCCCTTCAGGAAGTTTTCGCACTTGGTGGATTAACGCATTGACGACACTTTGCGTGTCTTTACCGGCAAGCTTAACCAATATCACGTAACGTGAATGCCGTTCAACCAATGTGGCAATGTGACTATTCCCTGAACCAGAAAGCAGATCGCCTTCCCAGTGTCCAGGGATTGCTCGGTCTTCGACTTTAGGCGGCCTATCCCTAATCGAAACAGCATCAATAATTTGTCCGCGTGGTTGACCCGCAGTGGTTGCCGTTTTACCTCTGCGCATCATTCGGCGGCTGCGCAAATGGGATATCAATTCCCTTTTCAATATCCCGCGTGCCTGAATAAAAAGGCTTCGATAAATGGTCTCATGTGAGACTTGCATCTCTATGTTCGCCTCATAGGTTCTTGCTAGCCACCCAGCTATTTGCTGCGGTGACCAATCTTTATGTAGACGATCGGCCACAACCGCATTCAACTGCCTATTGATTGCCAACTTGCATGGTTTAGGTCGGCTAGCCTTTTCTATGAAATTCGACTCGGCTACAGAAGCACGATACCGTTGGATGCCACCATTACGGTTGATCTCTCGGCTAATTGTCGATGGCGCACGTCCAAGGTGTTGTGCAATAGATCTCATTGAGCATTGTGTCGCCAGACAGCGCGAAATTTCTTCGCGTTCCGCGAGACTCAATGTATTCCTGCGCCGCTTTTTTTCAAGGGGAAAGATCCCTCCGTTTGCTGATAGTACGCCATGAATGGAGCCGGCATGTTTACCGAGCGCCCGACCAATTTCGCTCAGCGATTGACCATTCTTCCAGCGATTCCATAACTCTTTCTTCTGCTGGGCTGACAAGCCCGGCCTTCCAGTTCTCGGCATGATATCTCCCTTTGATCCGCCATTAAATCAGAACTGTTGCAGTGACCGGTTGAACCCACCGCCGCGTACTTTGCCAAAGCATCCGGGTGAGGTACGCGTTTATTGAAGAGCAGTCTGGCTTCCATAGTGTTCGCCGCCTCTGTGGCCTGATGGAAGTGCATCCGAGCGGTTATTATGCCTGGCGGATCAAACCACACTCAAACCGTACCCTAGAAGATCAGCGACTATTAGGACATATCAAACAATCGTGGTTGGAAAGTGGTGGCGTATACGGTTATCGCAAAGTCCATGATGACTTAATAGAAATAGGTGAGCAGTGCGGGGTGAATCGAGTTCATCGACTCATGAGGCAAGAAACACTGCGAGCACAGGTGGGTTATAGACGCAGGGCTGGTCCTCGAGGTGGTGCGCCTGCAATGACAGCGCCCAACCATCTTGATCAGAAATTTGATGTAGCTGAGCCCAACACGGCCTGGGTGACAGATATCACCTATATTCGTACCTATGAAGGGTGGCTTTATCTCGCTGTTGTGATTGATCTTTTCTCACGCTCTGTAGTGGGTTGGTCCATGCAATCTAGGATTGACCGAGGCTTAGTTCTTGATGCACTGCTGATGGCAGTATGGCGCCGAAAACCAAAAGGAGAGGTCATTGTGCATTCGGACCAAGGCAGCCAATTCAGTAGCTATGACTGGCAAGATTTTCTTCGGGAACATAACCTACGTCCAAGCATGAGCCGCAGGGGCAACTGTCACGATAACGCAGTTGCAGAAAGCTTCTTTCAACTACTCAAGCGTGAGCGGGTTCGTAGAAAAATCTATGCTGACAGGGAAGAGGCTCGCAGAGATATCTTCGATTACATAGAGATGTTCTACAACCCAAAAAGGCGTCACAGTTACAACAACAGCCTATCGCCAGTAAACTACGAGAAGCAATATTTTGAACAACTTAAAACTGTCTAGAGAATCGGTGGCGATTCAGATAGCACGAATCAAGCTAGTAGAAACGGCTAAGGATGTAGGCATAGATCTGAAGCAAACCTATGCCAAGGAAGGTAAAACGTTAGGCTATCAGGCGAGTCGTTACGCGCATGCTCGCCAATTTAAA
>CAIPTD010000047.1 GCA_903867885.1 uncultured Ferrovum sp.
AGATAGGAAATGACCGTGGGACAAAACGAAGTTTTATTTGAGCGTGCACAGAAGACTATTCCTGGAGGGGTCAATTCTCCAGTGAGGGCTTTTCGGCAGGTTGGGGGCACCCCCCGTTTTGTTTCAAGAGCTAAGGGCCCTTATTTTTGGGATGCAGAAGATAAGCGCTATATCGACCTCATCATGTCGTGGGGGCCGATGATTGTTGGCCATGCCAATCCCGAGGTAGTGGAAGCTGTCAAAAAAGCAGCAGAGACAAGCTTTAGTTATGGTGCGCCGACTGAAGGCGAAATTGAATTGGCTGAACGTATTTGTGCATTGGTACCGAGCATTGAGCAAGTGCGTATGGTCTCTAGTGGTACTGAGGCAACGATGAGTGCTTTACGTTTGGCACGTGGTCACACTGGTCGTGATTTGATTATTAAATTCGAGGGTTGCTATCACGGCCATGCTGATAGTTTGTTAGTTAAAGCGGGTTCTGGCCTATTAACCTTTGCTGACTCTACTCAGAATGCACCATCTTCAGGCGGGGTGCCTCAAGATTTGGTGAAACATACTTTAGTGTTGCCCTATAACGATGTTGCTGCCATTGAAGAGATATTTAAGAAGCAGGGCGATCAAGTTGCCGCTGTCATTTTGGAGCCCATCGCTGGCAATATGAATTTGATTCAGCCTTCAAAAGCATTTTTATCTGCGATTCGTGATTTGACTAGCAAGCACGGTAGCGTATTAATTTACGATGAAGTCATGACTGGTTTTCGGGTTGCCTTGGGTGGTGCGCAATCTTTACAAGGCATTATTCCTGACCTCACTTGTCTAGGTAAGGTGATGGGCGGCGGTATGCCGATGGCTGCTTTTGGTGGCAAAAGAGAAATAATGTCCAAATTAGCCCCCTTAGGAAATGTTTACCAAGCAGGCACCTTGTCTGGTAATCCCGTTGCGGTGGCTGCCGGACTTAAAACTTTAGAGATTGTTTCTCGAGCCGGTTTTTATGAGTGCTTAACCACTCAAACTCAAAAATTGATGGCGGGATTGAAGCAGGCTGCTGATAAGTCAGGCATTCCATTTGCTGTTAATAGTGTTGGTGGCATGTTTGGTTTTTACTTTGCAGATAAAGTGCCCACTACGTTCGAAGCAGTTACAAAAATGGATATTGAGGCATTTAAGAAGTTCTTTCATGCAATGTTGGATGAGGGCATCTATCTTGCCCCATCTGCTTATGAGGCTGGATTTACTTCGATCACACATGATGATGCAGTGCTTGCTCAAATCATTGCTGCTGCTGAGACATCCTTTAAGAAGTTATGATGGTAAAAAAGCAAAAGCAGTTTTACATTCTTAAAGGATGGCTATACCCATCTACTTGAATGATTTGGAGCTTCTTAGAGTCTTTGCCTGAGTCTGGAATTTCCATGGCGGTGAGTTTGCCACCCCAGACGCAGCCCGTATCGAGCCCAATGACATTGCTCTGCCTCACTAGTCCCAAGGTTGACCAGTGCCCGAAATAAACCAAGGCATCTCGGGTTTTACGTTTGGGAACTTTGAACCAGGGAATATATCCCTCTGGTCCACTTTCCAAACCTTCTTTACTTTCAAATTCCATTTGTCCCGTAGGGGTGCAAAACCGTAAACGGGTCAGCGCATTGGTGATCACACGCAGACGCTCAATACCTTTTAAGGAATTACTCCATTTATTGGGAGTATTACCATACATGTTGGCCAGAAAATCTACATAAGATTTTTTCCG
>CAIPTD010000048.1 GCA_903867885.1 uncultured Ferrovum sp.
GTTCCTTACATGATGTCTTAAGGAGGATCAATTATGTGGCGAATTTGGATGTTGTTCGACCCCCGCAGATTGCTTGTTGCAAACGCGATTTTCTTGTTTTCACTCGCAATTCTTATTCACTTTATTTTACTCAGTACCGATCGCTACAACTGGATCGACGGTTCAAAAGGGCATCATTCTGCGGTATCGCAGGCTGCACCTATGCCCTCACCCACTGCAGCACCTGCTTCTGCACCCGCTGCAAAGTAAGTTCGGTCTCGGGATTACGCGAGCGAGGTCGGTTAAGCCGTCTCGCTCGCGCCGAGTAAAAGATATTTAAGGAGAAGCCAGCATGGCCATGCTCAATTTTGAAAAGAAATACCGCGTTCGTGGGGGAACGTTGCTTGGGGGAGACCTTTTCGACTTCTGGGTAGGTCCCTTTTATGTTGGATTCTTTGGTGTCACTACAACATTTTTTGCCATCTTGGGAACAGCGCTGATTTTGTACGGTGCATCCTTAGGTGGGACTTGGAATATTTGGCAGATTAATATTGCGCCGCCTGATTTGAGTTACGGGCTTGGCTTGGCACCTCTTAAAGCAGGGGGTATCTGGCAATGTGTCACGGTCTGTGCGGTTGGGGCCTTTGTGTCATGGGCACTGAGAGAAGTGGAAATATGTAACAAGCTGGGAATGGGTTATCACGTTCCATTTGCCTTCAGCGTTGCAATTTTTGCTTATGTGAGTTTGGTTGTGATCCGCCCCCTCTTGCTGGGTGCTTGGGGTCATGGTTTCCCATACGGCATCTTGGCGCACTTAGACTGGGTCTCTAATGTGGGTTATCAATATCTGCACTTTCACTATAACCCTGCGCACATGTTGGCGATCACCTTCTTCTTTACCAACTGTTTAGCCTTGGCCTTGCATGGAGCGCTGGTGTTGTCAGCGACCAACCCCGGTGGTGGACAGATCGTAAAAACCCCTGAACATGAAGATACCTACTTCTTAGATTTGATTGGCTACTCAGTTGGAACTTTAGGCATTCACCGCCTTGGTTTAGTGCTGGCCCTCAATGCTGTTTTTTGGAGTGCGGTTTGCATCATTATTAGCGGACCATTTTGGACAAAAGGCTGGCCTGAGTGGTGGTCATGGTGGCTTGACTTGCCGTTCTGGAAATAAGGGGAGAGCATCATGAATATTGAATATCAAAATATCTTTACCCGTACTCAGGTTAGGAGCGCCCATCCCCATACGGTGCCCATGGAGGAGAACACCGTATTCGATAGGAGTTCTGGCTCTTTCCATCTTTACCTTGCTGGTAAGATTGGTAATGCTCGAATTGGCCCTATTTTTCTGGGCTGGTTTGGTATCGCCTCGATACTATGTGGTGTGATCGCTTTTGAGATTATTGGTCTCAATATGTGGGCTTCAGTGAACTGGGATCCCGTTCAATTTCTTCGATTATGGCCTTGGTTAGCACTGGAGCCTCCTTCACCCGCTTATGGATTGCATACCCCTCCATTACGCGAAGGGGGGTGGTGGTTGATCGACGGTGCATTTTTGACTGCCGCTATTTTCCTTTGGTGGATACGTACTTATCGTATCGCCAAACAACTGGGATTGGGATTGCATGTTTGTTGGGCGTTTGGTGCCGCGATTTGGCTGTATATGGTGCTGGGTTTCTTCCGTCCGATACTCATGGGTGCATGGGGTGAAGCACCTCCATTTGGTTTCTTCCCTCATTTAGACTGGACTGCTGCTTTGTCTCTGCGTTATGGCAATCTGTTCTATAACCCTTTCCACATGTTGTCGATTGCTTTTCTGTATGGTTCGGCGCTGCTGTTTGCAATGCATGGCGCCACCATCTTGGCAGTAGGGCGCTACGGCGGAGAACGGGAAATCGAACAGATTACTGATCGGGGAACGGCATCGGAACGTGCTGCATTGTTCTGGCGTTGGACAATGGGTTTTAATGGAACAATGGAATCGGTGCACCGTTGGGCTTGGTGGTTTGCAATTCTCTGCCCACTCACAGGTGGTATTGGAATCTTGCTGACGGGAACTGCTGTAGATAACTGGTATTTATGGGCTGTTAAACACCATGTTGCCCCAGCCTACCCAATCATGCCCGTAGTGGATCCGGCCACGTTGCCTGGCGCGCCAACCAACTAAGGATTCGTTTCTCATGGATAAAACCTATTATTCTCGGTTCACTCGCCAGGCACTTTTGCTGATTGCTTCTATAGCTTTGCTAGCAGGATGTGAATTGCCTCCCAATAAAACAGCTCAATGGGGTTTTAGGGGGACGGGAATGGTGGATGTGGAGCATCCCGCCACCATGCAAGCAAACTTTGCAGCCAATCAAGTCCCTGAAGGGATTCCTGCTGCAGATCCCAGTGGCCCAAGAGCGTCGCAAGTGTATAAAAATGTTCAAGTCTTGGGTGATCTTTCTGCCGGGCAATTTACACGCGTCATGCTTTCGATCTCTAACTGGGTAGCGCCTCAGCAAGGGTGTGCGTATTGCCATAACTTGGCAAATTTTGCGGATGATTCTCTGTATACCAAAGTGGTTGCTCGAAAAATGTTGCAGATGACCCGTCACATTAATTCAGACTGGAAAACGCACGTTCAAGGGACTGGGGTAACTTGTTATACCTGCCACCGCGGAAATCCTGTTCCTGCGTATGTTTGGTTTAAAGATGAGGGACCACGCACTGCAATGGGCTATTTAGGCAATCGTATGGGCGTGGGTTCTCCGAAACCATCAATGGGTAATTCATCACTTCCTTTTGATCCCTTTACGAATTATCTCGATAACAAAGAGAATATTCGCATGGCTGCAACGACTGCTTTACCAACAGGTGAGGATCGTCAATCGATTAAGCAAACGGAGTGGACCTATGCATTGATGATGCATTTCTCTAAGTCATTGGGTGTGAACTGTACCTTCTGCCATAACACGCGTGCCTTTGCAGATTGGAAGCAAAGTACTCCTGAGCGTTCAGTTGCTTGGTATGGCATTCGTATGGTTAGAGATTTAAACAATGACTATATGAAGCCTTTGACTGAGGTGTTCCCAGCTCATCGTTTGGGCCCAACGGGTGATGTGGCAAAAACCTACTGTGCTACTTGCCACCAGGGTGTTTACAAGCCTTTGTATGGAGTCAGTATGGCTCGGGATTATCCCGAACTTCAAGGCCCATCGCCAAGCGTAGTTGTGGCTCCCGCAGCAAAGGATTCTAGCGAAGAGTCATCGCCAAAAAAGAATAAGAAATCAAGAAGCAATGCTTCTGCAAAGCTAGAGGCAGAAATTGGAAGTGCTGCCAAAACGGCAGCGAACTAGTGGCTCACTGCGGAGCATCCCCGCTCCGCAGTTTTTTTGCGTGCTTTTCCCCTGGTGCGCACCCCGCTTCGGCGGGGTTCTTTTTGAATAGCGAATACTTTATTAGTAAGTGCTTGAACTATCGGCAAATACCTTAATAACAGGACTAGCATACATAAAATGTGGCCCTTCAAGTTTTTTTTAATTATTCATGTTGTTGCTGGCGCAACGGGACTTGTCCTGTTTTGGGTTCCGGTGATCGGTAAGAAAGGGGCAATGAATCATCGCTTTTGGGGAAAAATATTCTGCTGGTTGATGATGGTGACAGCCAGTATGGCCTTCAGTATGGGGGTGTGTACCCTGCGCGATCCGGTTGCCACGCATCCCCATCTGTTGATGGAACCCGTCATGACGCAGGCGGTATTTGGTTGGATGATGATTTATCTCGCCGTACTGACCGTGAGTTTGGCTTGGCATGGACTAGAGGTGGTGCGTAATAAGCGCGATCATCGGCGTAACCGGAGTTTTTTCTCTGTAACGCTGCAAATCATCGTTGTGATTCTGGCCTTAAATTGCGGCTGGCAAGGTATTGTGATTGGCCAACCATTACTCTTGGGAATGCCGATTATTGGAGTGGCCTCAGCGGCCACTAACCTGTGGTTCTCATTTACAGATCAGCCGCCGGCTTATGCTTACCTTATGGAACACGTAAAAGCCTTAGTGGGAACCGGTATTTCTGTTTATACCGCGTTCACTGCTTTTGGTGCGGTTCATCTTTTACCCAAAGCTGCATTGAGCCCTATCACCTGGTCGATCCCTTTGGTGATGGGTGTGGCGATTATCTTGTATCACTGGATTCGTATTCGCGCTTCAAAACGCCCCAGCAAACTGTCGTCTTCTTCGGTGATCCCATTATGAATACGGTATTGGCGGTGTGTCCCAACCCAGAAGTGGCTTACCGCCCCCCCGCGCCTGAACCTTTATCTGCGATCGCTTCGTTACTGCGGGTGATTGCACGCGGTGAACGCAATCTGTTGAGCTTACTTCCTGCCGAAGCCTACACCGTCAAGATTGGTCGCTTGGGTTGGTCTCGACGCGGAATCGTGCTGGTGAATGATCCTGCCATGGTGATGGACATTCTCAAGGACCCTCAGCACATCTTTCCTAAAAACGATTTGATGGTGAGTGCGCTAGAAGGCTTGGTGGGACGATCTATGTTTGTCTCTCATGGAGAGGTATGGAAGCGTCAGCGCCGCATGATTGATCCAGCGTTCTCTCATATGCGCATTGATCGTTCCTATGCGTCGATGTTTGAGGCTACTGAAGATCATGTGAGAGACTTAAAACAGTCTGCAGCCAAACGTGAGGTGTTGTCTCTCGATAAAGTGATGAGCCGATTGACCGCAGATATTGTGTGTCGAGCTATTTTTTCTACCTCATTAGATCAAGGGGTAGCGCGCAGTGTATTTGAAGACTTTTTGATCTTTGAACGCAGCTGTGCAAGCGTAGATTTAGGTAGATTGATACTGGGCAAACCCTGGGAATCTATTCCTCAACCCCCCGCTGTTGCCGCAGCGTGCGAGCGAATTCGGTCTCATATTGGAGTGATGCTGGATGAGCGTAAGGAACGATTAGAGACTGGCCCTGATGATATCGCTCAAGCCTTGCTGATGGCCCGTGATCCTGAAACAGGGGAAGGATTTTCTCGCGAGGAATTGATTGATCAACTGGGCGTGTTTTTCTTGGCGGGCCATGAGACCACAGCCAGCGCACTTACTTGGGCTTTTTACATTTTGTCTCAGCACCCTCATGCAGCAAAACGCATGCGTCAAGAATATGAGTCTGTAGTGGGCGAGGGTGAACTCACCCTAGAAAAAGCAAAGCGCTTAAGCTACACCCGCAATGTTTTCCGTGAATCGATGCGTTTGTATCCGCCCATCACTTTTATTCCGCGCGTTGCTTTAAAGGACACTACGATTGGTCACTATGCGGTGAAGCGCGGCAATATGATCATGATTGCGCCTTGGAGTTTGCACCGCCATGCCGATTTATGGAGTAATCCGAATCATTTTGATCCGGATCGTTTTGTGAATGAGGAAGATAAAGCCCATGCCGTGGGTGCCTATATTCCTTTTGGCCTTGGTCCTCGTGTCTGTGTCGGTGCCGCCTTTGCTACCCTTGAGGCAACCCTCATTCTTGCAAGGCTAATGAATACCTTTGATTTTAGGGTGCTTGACCCAGATAGCGTTCGCCCCGCAGCAAGACTCACAACGCGCCCTGAGAAAGAAATTGAAATTACATTGACTGAGCTTGCTAGAAAGACAGCTTAAACGCACAAAGTAGTGCAGCGCAGCTTGACTTACACTATTTTACAGATCAACATTAAAAATGATGTAGGGTGTTATTGATATGGCTTTAATTTTTAAGTACCATACTTTCTACCCATCATTGATCACTCATGTTTTTACATACAAGGAGATTCTTGTTTAAGGGGAAAAACTAGAACAGAGAAATAAACCATCATGAGTCCACAGAGACTTAGTGGTTGAAATGTAGTTGGGAGGAAAAGA
>CAIPTD010000049.1 GCA_903867885.1 uncultured Ferrovum sp.
AACCTGGGCGCCCAGAGTCATGTAGCCGTGAGTTTTGAAAGCCCGGAATATACGGCCGATGTGGATGGGCTTGGCACCTTACGTTTGTTGGAAGCCCCCTGTGTCACAGTAGTTGTCCGATTTTTTGATTTTATATTTCAGAGAACTGGGGTCGGAGAGGGAATCCGTCATGTCACGTTATAGCAATGAATTTAAAGAGCAGATTGTCCGGAAAATGATGCCACCCAACAGTCAAAGAGTCGCCAAGATTAGCCAAGATACTGGCATAGCGGCGCCGACGTTGTATTCTTGGCGCAATCAATTTCGATCCCAAGGATATGTTGTGCCTGCCAAACCAAATGATGCCGAAGGCTGGAACTGGAAATCAAAGGCGGCTGCGGTTCTTAAAACCCTAGCCATGAACGAGGCTGAAAAGTCTGAATACTGTCGAGAACAGGGTATTTATCCTGAGCAATTAGAAGCCTGGCAAGACGCCTTTGAGATTGCTGATACCTCCAGAGGAGCGCCTTCTAAGGCTGATGATCAGGTTGCCAAGAAGCGTATTAAGCAACTTGAAAAAGAGTTGCACCGCAAGGAGAAAGCGCTGGCGGAGGCGGCGGCATTGCTGGTTTTATCAAAAAAAGCCCAGGCCATCTGGGGCACGAAAGAGGAAGAATGATTTCCTTGGAAATGAAACAGATGGCCGTTGAACTTGTGAGTGAGGCTTGTATAAATGGGGCTACTGAACGTAATGCTTGCGAAGTGCTGCGCCTATCCTGCCGAACCCTTCGGCGCTGGCGTGAGCGTCTTCGCAACGAACAAGAACTGATTGACCAACGGAAAAAGTCTGCAAAGTACCGCACGTATCCGCAAGCACTGACCGATGAAGAAAAAGTCGAAGTCTTGAAAATGGTTAACAGCCCTGAGTTTCGCAGCCTACCTCCGTCACAAATTGTGCCCATTCTGGCTGATCGGGGGCGTTATATCGCTTCTGAATCGAGTATTTACCGCATCTTACGACAAGCAGGTCAGTGCCAGTTGCGAGGAAGGGCTCATGCCCCAAGGAAGATCACGCCCCCTAAGGCATTTGAGGCCACCCATCCGAATCAAGTTTGGACTTGGGATATCACGTACTTGCCAACGCTTATCAAAGGGGATTTCTATCGCCTGTACATGGTCATGGATATTTATAGCCGCCTGATTGTAGGGTGGGAAATTCATCTGGAAGAAACGGCTATCAATGCAGCAAGCTTGATCGAAAAGGCATGTAAAAATCACAGCGTAAGACAATCGCAACTGGTTCTGCATTCAGATAATGGCAGCCCTATGAAGGGGGCAACTATGCTGGCAATGCTCGAAAAACTAGGGGTTGCAACTTCATTCAGCCGACCTTCGGTCAGTGATGACAACCCCTATTCTGAAAGCCTGTTTCGCACGCTCAAGTACACACCAAAATATCCGCGCAAACCATTTGGATCGATAGAAGAGGCGCGTGATTGGGTTCTTAAATTTGTTCGGTGGTACAACCTAGTGCATCGCCACAGCGGGATACAGTTTGTAACACCAGCAGAGCGGCACCATTTAAAGGACATAGCGATTTTAGAGAAACGCTCAAAGGTCTATGCACAGGCAAAAGCGATGAGTCCACAGCGTTGGAACAATCGATCAGTGAGGAATTGGACACCCGAACAATCGGTGTGGCTTAACCCTCCAAAAAAGCATCGGGAGCAATCAGAAATGAGAGCAGCCGCTTAATGAAATCGGACATCTTCTTTGACAAACACCGACATGAAGCGTTCTAAATTTACTGATAGCCAGATCATGGATGCCCTAAAACGGGTGGATGCTGGCCTAGCAGTTCCAGAAATCTGTCGTGAACTGGGTATCAGCACTGCTACTTTCTACAAGTGGCGCTCTAAATATGGCGGCATGGACACTTCCATGAT
>CAIPTD010000050.1 GCA_903867885.1 uncultured Ferrovum sp.
CGCAATGGGATATGGATTCTATTCCTGCAGAAATTGAAGTGCGTCGTGGGGGGAGGGTATTTGTGGCCTATCCTGCGCTCTGTGATGAGGGGAGTACGGTTGCTCTGCAGTTGATGGAAGAGGAGCAAGCTGCGCGCGCGATGATGCCAGGCGGTTTAGCCAAGCTCGCAGAACTCGAATTGCAGTCGCATATTAAAACCGTGATACGCCAGTTACCCGACGCGCAGGCTATGGCCTTACTGTATTCGGTCATCCCTGAGCATGATGTTCCAAAAAATAATCCTAGTACTTTGACTCCTGCCGATGAAATGCGTGCTGACATGGTGTGGCGCGCGATGCTTACTTTGCTGCCTCAGGATCCCTGGCAGATCAGAACGCGCACCCAATGGGAGGAATGGCGTGAGGAGGTGCGTAAACGGCTTGCCACAACGGCACAAGAAGTAGGGCAGTGGGTGCATGCGGCATTGAAAGAACATCAGCGGGTACGCGATCAACTAGAAGCCAACTGGCCGCACCATTTGAAGCCGGCCTGCCAGGAGGTCAAAAACCAATTGGCTTCATTGATTGGGCGAGGCTTTATCCGCAGACTTCCCAAGGAAAATCTAAAAGAGCTGCCGCGCTATATCAAGGCAGCGAGCCTTAGGCTCACCCGATTACCCGATGGCTGGCAGGCCGATGGGGAGCGGGCTTTAGAGATTGAGTTGTTGGCTAAGGAGTGGCGCGCGGCACTCCATCAGAATGGCCCGCATGAGGCGTTAGACGAGTTCAGATGGATACTGGAAGAGCTGAAGGTATCCTTATTTGCACAAGAGCTTAAAACGCCCTATCCCGTTTCTGTGAAGCGGTTACAAAAACGCTGGGATGAAATTAAACCGCTCTTTTCGCAGAAGCCGCGGCTTAAGAAATAAACGCATCTAAGAGAACGACCAAAGCCTCAAATTTTACGAACTCAAGTAGATGACGGCCACTGCTGAGAGGAATGCAGAATACGAAGAACCCTGATGAATTCGGGGGTGATGTCGTAGATAAAAATGTAGTTGGGATGAGCAACTAACTCGAAAGTATTTTCTACTCTGCCTGGCCTGCCCATTTTGGGTTGGGTACTTAAATGGTTGGCAACATCAGAAAATAACGCATCTAATTGAATCGCTGCAGAGGAATTATCGCGCGCTATAAAAGTGCGGATCGAGTTGCGATCTGCTCGAGCAAGGTGAGTCCAAACCAGTTTCACAAATGTGCTATGGATTTATTTAGTTTTTAGATTGATCGCGCCATGCTTTAGATTCAGCTTCTACTTGCTCTGCAGAGATGAGCTTACCTGTATTGGCGGAATCAAGACCTGCAATGACCTCACGATGAAACCAACCCTCATAGGCTTTTGCATCTTGTTGTTGTTTTACATAATCACGCATGAATTCACGGAGTAATTGTGCGCCAGATCTATCCCGCTCTTTTGCAGCAAAAGTGAATTGTTCTTTTAGATTTTCTTCAACCCTGAATGTGAACGTTGCATCACTCATCGGATAAACCTTTAGATTGTGTTACAAATGAAGTGCATTGTAACTCTTCTGGGGGAAAGCAAACAAGTATTCCCTACGCGTATTGCATGACTCCGACGGTAGTTAAGGGTTCGTTTTGCTGGGCCCCAGCAAAGGATCGACCATCGCTTTGAGGCAGAAGCCGCGGCTTAAGAAATAAACGCATCTGGCAGGTCTGCTCGAGCAACGGGTTAGGCTGCGGTGATCATGCTTTTAAGTTTTATTTGGGTTTCGATCAATAAGTGAGCCGTCAGCAAGGCCTGATGAATCGCTTCAAGAAGTGCCTCGGTTGTTTTCATATATTCATGCACTAGCCGGTTTCGGAGCTCTCTTAATTCAACCCAAGATTGCATGGATGCGATCCAGCCTAGCTTTTCTGCACGGAGTAGGTTGTCTATTTGTGAGCCGATGGGTTCCAGATGCAACCTCAAAACCGTGGGAAGCAATTTATCCCCTAGGGTGTCTTGTAATCGGCTAAATCGGGATACAAAAGCATCCAGTAATTCGCTGTTGTGATCCATTTCTTCTAATGATTTAACCCACTCAAGATTGATATTGGTCGCTTTCAGACGAATCAGTGTCTTTTCAAAGTACCGCACTTCTTTGTCGGTAATGGATATCAGTCTATGTGCCACAAATTGTGCATTTTGAGATGAAGTCAAAGTACGATCCCTGTCAGCATGGCTTGATGGTGAATGGGTAGCATGGGTGCCTTAGCATCTTTAATGAGGACATCTACTTTGCGTCCACCTAGCGTAATGTAGAGCCGCGCTGCAAGTTTGCACTCTGCTTGGATTTGGTTTTCTAGCACCTCATTCAACTCAATATAAAGATCGATATCCCCGCCTTTTAAATTATCATCGACACGGCTACCAAAGAGGCGAATGATCGCCTTAGACCCCAATTGATCTGCGACTTCTGATTTGATGATCTCTAGCGTTTTAGGATCGAGTCGCATAGGGTTATAGTCAGCGTTGGGTGCTGTCTAGCAAAGGATCGACCATCGCTTTGAGTTTGGATTCAGTCATTCCTATATGGCTTTCATCATTCCAACCGTTATGCGCGAGCAAGCCCTTACGATCGATGACGAAACTCACAGGAAGCGTCCAAATACGGCCATAGTCGCCCGCATAGGCGCTACCCAATAATCCGACGGGAAAACTCAAGTCTTGCGCCATTTTCTTCACTTTCGGTAACTCATCTGGCGTATCGATACTAAAGCCCAATACCTTCAAGCCTGCATCCGCTTTTTGCTTCGCATAAGCCGATAAGATTGGAAGTTCTTCACAGCAGGGTTCACACCAAGTCGCCCAAAAAGCTACCACAACCACGTTGCCAATCAAGTCGCGTGTTGCAATTGAGTGGCCATCCAGCGTGCGCAGTACCAAGGCTGGGGCGGGTTTGCCCAGTTCAAGTGTCTTGGCAGATGCTTCCTGGCTGACAAAACCCAAAGCAGCCATCAGGCTAAATGACCCTGCGCGAACAAGCCACTCCCGGCGATCTGTATTGGCAAGATCGCCTTCATGCTGATTCAAGAACGTAGTTTTGAGGGAGCGCATTGCGTGGGTCATGAGTAAAAGTTAAAAGTGATGACTGATCCCAACGGAGGCCGTCCAGTGTGGAAACAGCTGGTAACCTTGCAAGTTACTATAAATAGGTACTTGAAGGAAGGCGAAGGCTTGCAGGCCCTCTACCACTGTGGCACTGATACCCGGACTGAGGTATGCAGTAGTGCCTGAAGCATAGGTGTCCGCCAAGGCGCCTTGATCAGCGTTCTTATGGGTTAAGTTGATTTGGATTTGCGGCATAAAATTTGGGTTTTCAGCATAGCGCAGGCCAAAGTTTACGGTTTGTTGGTTTCCGGGACGGAAATCACTCCCTGCCTGATCTAGGTTATGAATCCATGCCGCTTGTAATTGGGCATTGATATAAGCATCAAAATTTTGGCTGATGGGTTGTAAGTAAAATGCACCCAGGATGAGATCGGTGCTGCCAGTACCGGCTTGCAAGCTAGTATCTAGTAATTGTCCGGCACTGAGCCCACTATTTACTGAAACCGGATGATGTCCCACGATGGGTCCAGATGCTAGCCCACCATAGTTTCCGGTTGGAAGTTTGACGCCAAACTGAATGCCCAAATTATGGGTAGGCAATAATCCCTGCCAGTTAGTGACGAATTTAATGTCACCCAGGCTATTCACATCCGATCCACTCACATTGGCTGAATTGAGATTGGCTACGCCCACGGTTCCATAAGTGGAGTGGCTGCGATCAATGAACGGGATTTGCAAACGGAAAGACCAATCATGATCGAGCGTGTAGGCAATTCCAAGTGTGAAATAGCGATTGATGGTTTGCTTCTCAACTTCTTGAGAACCCCCTGAGTCGTTCAACGCTGCAACAGATGTCGTTGAGACAGCGCTCGTGCCAGTGCGCAATTGATTTTGATTGATGTAGTCCAATTGAAGACTTGCCTGCCAACCTGTTGCTGAGGTGTATCCCATCGCCGCATCACTATTGAGTGAGCAGCCGCAGGTTGCGCAAGCAAAAGCTTGCTCTGCAATCAGAACGCTCATCAACCCGAGCGCAATGTTTGATGCAATAAAAAAATTTTTACTCACAGCAGAAATTGTGTTCACGTCTTTCTCCCAATACCCAATGTTCAGTGCCATCCCTGCCCGAGCAAGATGGCCTCATTTTTTTAAAACAAGCAGTGTGCTAAGACCTGTGTGGTCGATTGGATTAGGAGAATTGCGGAGGGGCTTGCGAGGGAGGCGGGCGACAGGCTTCAACAAAATGCTTAGGTTGATCTTCGAAGTCAGGGTAGAAAGTTTGAAACTTGATCCATTCAGGGTTCTGCTCAACAGCGTTCACTGTAACAGCTGTGAGCGCAGAACACATGGAACAGTGATGACTGTGATCACTAGGTGAGGAGTCGTGATTTGAAGGCGTTTCATTTGAGGCTGAAGAACTTTGCCCCTTGTGATCGGACTTCACTTCTACCCATTTTAGACCGGAGATGGAACACACCGGAATCTTAAAGGATGGATCTTTAGACAAGGCCGCATCGACAGCCGCAAGCGATCCCGAGACCACAAAGGCTTGGAATACGAGTGTAACTAGCAGCCCACGTGCTAGTTTTTTAATTGTCTTTAGGAAAATCACAATTTAATTGTAACGTAATTTTTGATGCTTTTTGATACGAGATCCTGATCTTTGAGTACTTATCATAGTGGCATCCTTTTTCCCGTCACTATCGAAGAGCACTTAGTGAATCTCAAAAAGAGATGATTCAGGTGAGTTTGTTCCGTTTGAGATGTTGAACTCACTTTACTCAATATCTAATCGTGCATACAATAAGATGAAGTTTGAGATTGATTTTGATCCGATCAAGAATGCCAAAAACATCTTAGATCGCAATTTGTCATTTGAAAGTGCGGCCTATTTTGATTTTTCAACAGCTAAGTTTTGGGTTGATAAACGAGATTGTTATTCCGAGATGCGTTTCGTCGCTGTTGGTTATCTAGATGATCGATTACATGTTATGTGCTTTACTGAAACGACTAGGGGAATTCGGGTCATCAGTTTTAGAAAGGCCAATCAGAGAGAAGGGGTGAAACATGGTTTCTCGCTTACCCGTCATCAATGATCAAGGAGAGGTTGAAGATCTCTCTGATATTGATCCCGATTTATTTTTACCTGCTCAGCAGGTTTTGCCGACTTCTCTACAAAAGAAACTGGGAGTGAGGGGCCCTCAAAAGGAGCCCACTAAAGAAAGGATTACCATACGTTTGTCTCCTGATGTGTTGAAAACTTTCAGGGCTTCAGGATCGGGCTGGCAAAGTCGTATGGATAGTGCGCTAAGAGATTGGCTTCAAACGCACTCGTTGCCATAAGATCCCGTAGCCACTTCTTTGCGGTCTTGTTTAAGACTATTTAAAGCCACCGTTTGGTTTTGATGAGGTACGCAGTGTAGTGCTCTCCCCATTTTTCGGTGAGGATGCGTTCTTCAGGAATAATCTGAAAGCGGGTGATGTACATCACAAAAAGAATCGGGCCCAACAAAGCCAGAGGGTTTTCTAAAACCAGAGCCCAACCCAACAGTAGGGCTGCCATGCCAAGGTACATGGGGTTTCGAGTCAGTTTAAATGGCCCGTTTACGATCAGTGTGGATGACTTTTGGGGGGCGATGGGGCTGATGGTGGTCTTTGCGGTGACAAACATGACCGCGGCATAAGCGTCGGTAAAAACTCCCAACAGCATCAACATGGCACCGAGGTCAATACACCATGTGCCTACTAGGACATCGGCCCTGTAGGCTGGAGTCAGCCACATCAATAGACCTGTGATGACGACTACAACAGGCGGCGGAATTTTAAGTTCAAGTGATGGCATTGTTCATTTTGCGCTGAATGATGACCTTAAATAATTGAGGACCCAAGTTGGGTCGCTGTCACTGGGAAAGATCGGGTAGTGCACCGCTTCAATGACGCCATTGTTGGCAATTATTGTGACACGTTTGAGTAGCGTCATACCTGCTGCCACAAAAGTAGGTATGTTGAGAGCTTTCTGGAACTTGTAATGCGAATCACTCAAAATCAGAAAGGGTAAATGAAGTCTGTTTGCCATCTCTTGCTGGTATTGAGTCGATTGCACGCTTAAGCCCATGACCTCTGCGCCCAGATGGCGCAGTTCTTGATAGTGGTCCCTAAAACTACAGCTTTGCGGCGTGCATCCTCTGGCGCCTGGAATGTGGTCCCAACCATCTGGTAGCGCAACATTAGGCTGCCCTGTCATGGGGTAGCAGTAAAGGATTACTCTCCCTTTGATCTCTGCCAGGTTGATGTTTGTGCCATTGGTTGCTGGCAAGCTCAGAGGCGGAATGTGCATCCCTATCAGATGCTTGCTTGCTCCATCATCTAAAGGAATGGGCAGGTCAGCGGGGAGTTGATTGAGTGGACTGGGATGGACCATCAGCCGCTTTAGTTTTTTTCTTGAAACTTCGAGAGCTGGCCTTTGCCGGTTGGGGAGGTAGCGGATGCGGTGTTCTCGCAAGTCCCCTTGGGTACAAATTTCCATGCATCACCTTGGTAATCTTTTACAGCTGACCCGGCGCAAGAAGTGCCACCTTTAGATTGGCAATCATTTTGACCTTTTAACGCAACGCCAAAGCATTTTTCTCTGCCCGTTGGCTTTTCATCGGCCGCTTGTGTGGATTGAGCGGCAATGCTGAGTGCTGCGCTCATGGCTAGAGCGATTGAAAGTGCGGTGGGGTTGTTCATAGTGAAGACAAAAAATGTGAAGTGATACTCAAATTATAGCTGAGTTGCCCGAATCCGTTGATGGCCTTCAGTCTTTTGGAGGGAGGATTGAAGTAGGTTTCAACAGAAGATTATTTTGACAAAAATGACAGGTCGAGGCTATAAAGCCTTACCTGTAGTTAGGAATACTATTAACCATGGAGATTCGGATTTCATGAAACGTCTTGTGATAACTGGTTTAGTTGCGATGAGTTTAACGATTGCAATGCTTCCTAGTGTGCAAGCAGAAACCGCTGGCTCCGCTAAAAAGGTAGTGAACGTGAGCGAACTGCAAAAAATTGATAGCGTGTTGGGTACTGGAGCTGAAGCGCACCCCGGTAATGAAGTTTCTGTGCATTACACCGGCTGGTTGTTTGATGAAGCCGCGCCTGAATCCAAGGGCAAGAAATTTGATAGCTCTGTAGATCGTGGTCAGCCCTTTAACTTTCCGTTGGGTGGTGGGCGCGTGATTAAAGGTTGGGATCAAGGTGTATCGGGCATGAAAGTGGGCGGTAAACGTACCCTCATTATTCCTGCTGCAATGGGCTATGGTTCGCGTGGGGCGGGTGGAGTGATTCCCCCTAATGCCACATTGGTTTTTGATGTTGAGTTGTTGGCGGTTCACTAATCCCCTACACGCTGCTGAAACTAAGAGGAGATCGCCACTGCAAGACTCACTAGCGCAGTTCCGATCGCGGTCAGCAGCGTTAAAGACTCACCAAATATCAGTGCCCCTAATAGCGTTGTAATGGCGGGGACTAGGTAGAAATAACTGACGACCTTGCTGGCTTCCCCTCGCTCGAGTAAGAAATACAGCAGGCCAATAGCGCCAACGGATAGAACTAATACTAGCCAACTTAAAGCAAAGATAAATTGAGCTGTCCATTGCGGGGCCGCGTCATCTGACCCAATCAAGAAATATATAATCAATGCAGATGCGGCGTATTGAATTGCTCCGCCACTTCTCAGATCCATTCCCTGACAAAAACGTTTTTGGTAAATCGTGCCCATGCTGATCGAGCAGAGTGCAAATAGGGCTGCGGGCATTCCTATAGCCGCTTCGGCAGTGAATACGCCCTGCGCTAATCTGGGGGAGATGACTAAACCCACGCCAATCAATCCTGTTAGCAATCCTAGCCAGCGGCGCGCGCTTACTTTTTCATTGAGTAGCCAGGATGCACATAACGCAGTGAGAAGAGGCTGAAGGCCTACAATCATCGCAATTTGGCCGGCGGTTACCCCTTCTTTAAGCGCAGTGAAGACAGCACCAATATAACCGGCGTGTACGAGTAGCCCAGCCATGATGATGTGCAAGATATCTTGAGAGCGTTGAGGCCATGGCGCGCGCGTGAGTAAAGCAATGCTCAACAACAGAAGAGAGGCGATTGCAAAGCGAATTGCGACCAGATGAAAAGGACCTGAGTCTGCAACTCCAGCCTTACCGGCAAGAAACCCTGTGCTCCAAAACAGCACAAAAAGCGCGGGTGCAAAGCGGTCTAAGACAGTGAGCAGGCGAGTTTGCGATAGCGCAGAATTAAGATTGGAAGGCTTCAAGCGGAGTTTAAAAATGAGGGTGCGGAATGGGGAACACGATGATCATGACTGAATTCCATCTGTGATGCATCCCAGATGATGGGCGATGCACCTTGAAGTGGGATAGCCCAATTTTGAATGGCCCATCTTAGTAAGTCTGCTATGGACTCTTTGGGGGCTTCTTTCATTGAAACTTTTAGCGCTCCATGCAAAGTACACAATGCACTGTATAGGTTTTGTATAGGGCTTTGATCATCAAGGGCAGGAGCCCGGTTTTGCTTACTGAGTTTTTGACCATTTGAGCTCATTACAAGGGGAAGATGTAAGTATTGGGGTGGGGTTTGATCAAAGGCAGAATATAAAAAGAGTTGCCGGGCCGTTGAACGCAGAAGGTCGGCCCCACGGACAATTTGTGTCACACCTTGTTGAATGTCATCCACCACGACTGCCAGTTGATAGGAATATACGCCATCTGCGCGCTTTAAAATAAAATCCCCGGTTTGCTCTGCTAGTTTTTCAGACTGGGGACCCAACCCGCGATCAATAAATTGGAGAGTGGTTTCAGCACAACGCACACGGAGTGCACGCCCCACTTTGCCAAACGGTAATCCAGAACGACAGGTGCCGGGATAGATGCCACCCTGATCTTCAATCTCACGGCGCGAGCAGGCACAGGGAAAAACAAGCGCTTCATGCGAAAGCTGATGGATCGCGGCTTCATAGAGCGGGAGCCGTTCACTTTGCCTCACCACTGTGTCATCCCAATTCAGGCCATGTGCTTCAAGGCTTCGTAATATGTGTGATTCTGCACCCGGTTGATTGCGTGGGGTATCAAGGTCTTCGATGCGGATGAGCCAAGTGCCTTGGTGGTGACGGGCATCCAACCAACTGCCCAGGGCGGCAACCAGTGAACCCTGATGGAGAGGGCCGCTGGGGGAGGGCGCGAAGCGCCCGACATAGTTGGGAAGCATTTGCTGAGACATGACATGGAAGTATGCCCGAATGCCATGGGTTTCGGCTTAGCAAGTACACAAGGTAAACTGCGCCATTATGTTTATTTACTCACTTCATATTGCGTTGCCGCAATCGCCTTTTGGTTTTTTGGGGCCTAGCGGGGTCAGCACACGGCTGAAACACGCTTCGTTTTTGAGATGTTTGCTTTGTGGCTTTCTTTTGGCGTCTTGTTCGGCACCCTTGCCCTATGTAAGCAAGCCTTCTGGACAAGAGGAGGCAAGGCGCAATTTTACTGCGCGAAGTTTGAATGATGCTGCGCTTAAACAGTTTTTAATCAGTGCTGGTCAATCCTTGCCAAATCAAGATCAGGCCTGGGATTTTGAGACCTTGTCCTTGGTTTCCACTTTTTTTAATCCTGATATGGCGGTATCAGAAGCGCACTGGCGTGAGGCCATGGCGGAGAGTGGTGTTTTACTGAGTTCGAAATCACCTCAGTTGGATTTTTTGATGGAGCACCATTCGGTTACTGAGCCTATAAGGCCTAGACCCTGGTCTTGGGGGATTGGTTTTGAGTTTGTGCTGCCGGATGCGGATCGTGTTGCAGCCAAAACTCAATTGGCCACTGTTCAAGTAACGCTTGCGCGTTTAGAGGTGGCGAGTAGTAGTTGGCGAGGCCGGTCTGCTTTGCGTGCGGCTTGGATTGACTATTTTATCGCTCAAGATCGTGCCGTTCTGGTCGAGCAACAGCTTGCATTATCACGGGCGCATCTTCTGCAAATCCGTCAGCGTGTTGATTCAGGATTGCAGGGCCGCGGAGATTTACAGGCTGCGCAAGATTGGGTTCAGATCGTAGAAATAGAACATGCTGAAATACAACGCGCATTGCAAAGGCAACAAGCGCACCTGCGTGCATTGATCTTTCTTCCGCCAAGTGAGACTGCACTTCCTCATTTACAGGGATGGGATTGGCAGGCGCTGATGGAGAAGGTGTTCAATCTGCGTGAAGATGTTCTGCAAGACCTGGCGCTCACCCATCGTTTGGACTTGAGAGGAGCCGAAGCGCGGTATGCCGTTGCCGATGCTAAGTTGCGATTGGAAGTGGCACAACAATATCCAGAGATCAGTTTGAAACCAGGTTATGAATGGGATCAAGGTGACCATAGATTAAAACTGGGATTGGGCTTGCCAATAGCTTTACCTGGTGCGCACAAAGCAGCAGTAGAGCGTGCTTCTTCAGAACGCGATACCCAAGGTCAATTACTCCTCGCAACACAAGAGCAGGTGTTGCAGGAATCGACGCGGGCTCATAAGGATTGTTTGGTTGCCAGCGATAAATTAAAGGATGTGAAGCGGGCTCAAACCTTATCTGAACGTGCGCGAGATCAAGTTAAGCTCTCCATTCGCTTGGGGGAGGCCGATCCTATTCAAGCTTTTGAAGCTGAATTGAAAGTGATGCATGCGAAAATGCAAAAACTTGAAGCACAGCGCGATCTTCAGCAAAAAATGGCTCGTCTTGAGGATGTGTTGCAACAGCCTCTCATGTTAATTTCAGTGCGAGGAGCGCCATGAAGCGACGCATGATTTATTTGGTTTTGTTTGCGCAAACAGTTGTCATTGCCACACTGATTTACAGACCTGTTTATTTTTTTTCAGATCACGCTTCTCAATCAGAGACTGTTGCTCAGGCGCCGGAAAGTAAACACAAGAGCGATCATGATGGCACTGAGGCTTTGCAATTGCATATTTCCATTGCAATGCAAAAAGCGAGCGATATTAAAGTGGAGCGTTTAAGTGCTGCAGAGGCGTCAATAGAAGCGGTGGCTTGGGGTGTGGTGTTACCTTCATCGAGTCTCACCGAAGCGCGTATGAAATTAGATCAAGCACAGCAGGACATTGTGCAAGCGGGTTTGCTGGTAGATCGGGCGCAACAGGAATTCGATCGTCTTTCTTTGCTTTGGCGGGAAGGGGCCAATATTGCCAAAAAAGCAGTGGATCAAGCACAGCATGATTTAGATGAAGCGCAACAAAAAAGAAGGGCCGCGCGCAGTGCGCGGGATAGCCTTAGGGACGTGATCAGAGCGGAGTGGGGTAATGATTTAGTGCTTGCGTTAGAAGATGCGAAGGGCGGCACATTATCATCGGTATTGACGGGAGAGAGCCGCTTGCTACTGATCGCTGAGGGGCGATTTAATGAAGCCACGGTTGCATTAGCAGAGCAACCCGAAATTAAAATGTCTGCTCGACGTTTAGGGGTAGCACCTCAGGCGGAA
>CAIPTD010000051.1 GCA_903867885.1 uncultured Ferrovum sp.
GGGTTCCGATGCGTCCGTCGCGGTGCTCTTGATAGCGAATTTGCTTTTGCAACCGCTCAATCTCTTTGTTCTTTTCATCAAGCAAATCCATCCAATCCGCATCCATCACTTACCCTCCTTCATTGCTTCAATTAACTCTGATGATGACGGGGCAATCCCATGCTTTTGACAGATGCGGTGATACGCCAACATGTATTTGGCATCCTGCTTGGCGTTCTCCCGCAACCGCTCAATCTCGTCGGCGGCTTCAGGGCCATCTGGATTTGCAGAAAACATTTTCCCAACCATTTTACCTTCAAGGTCGTCCCATACATGATGTAATTCTGTGCGGCGCAACCGTTTAACAATATCCATCACTCACCTTCCTTCAATGCGGCACAAGCCAATTTATAAATCTCGTTGTTTTCGTTATATTGAAACAGCAGGTTACGCAAAACAACAGGAAGATCGCACTTCCGCGCTAACCAACGATCCTGTCGTGATGAGAAACAAGCAATAGAACGCTCTTCTGAAGGTAACAAATGATCTCTATCGGGATAAATATTTTTACGCCACCTAGGGCGGTAGCGTTTTATCCACGCCCGAAGCATGTCATGTTCCTGTTGTGTGCCGTGCATTTTATCGATTGAAGCCATCACTCCCCCCCTCTCTTCAGTGCCGCACTGGCTTCTATCAATGCTTGATTGTATCGTTCCTTCATGCGAACCGTGCCAACCGAAAAATCCCCATCTGACGGAAATTTAGGAATTACATTCAACAATTCTTCCAACGCCTCCCGCAACCGCTCAACCTTTCCATTTAGTATAAACGCAGCTTCTGCTGCTCCTTCATATCCTGCCTTATACTTGATTAACTCATCTCGTAACCTCTCAATCTCTATCGCCGCTTTAGCAATTAAGACGTAACTTGGCTGTTCTGTTCGCAACCGTTCAACAATACCCATCACTCGCCCTCCTTCAGTGCAGTCAACAAACCTTCCAGACGAGCAGATTTATTAAATATTTCAGTTGGATTGTTTGATGCAATCGCATCTTCGAGTTCTGATATATATTGCCGCAAATGATCGATCTCGTCGGCGGCTTCATGGCGTTCTTTGACATAAACCTGAATCTGACCTGCAATGTCTTTCAATGCGTTGCCAGAAAATTCTTGTTTCAACCGTTCAACAATGTCCATCACTCACCCCCAATAAAAGACCATGAACCACACTGCAAAAATAATCATAGGAGCGAGGCAAATCGCCATTGTCTTAAACGTAAATTCTTGACATGTGATCGCCACGACCCAAGGCGAAAACGCTAGCCATGCAATCGAAAACACAATCAGTTTGAACTGAATAACCGTTTCAATATCCATCACTTCCAAGCCTCCGCATTGCCATCTTCATAGCCATGATCATATCCCATCCGATACCCACGCTTTTCGCCCAAGGAAATCTCCTCCCGCAACCGCGCAATCTCTAAATCTTTCTTCAGCCCATTCTCGTAATCATAATGTGCTTGCTCCAGCCACTGCTCAATCTCGTTGGTGGCTTCCTTGTATTTCTGATGCCACATATCGGCCTGAGCCTCCCAGTATTGCTCTGGGGTCAACTCTGGTTCGTTTCGCAACCGTTCAACAATATCCATCACCATTGCACCTCTCCATTAATCACAACATCAACATACCACCTGTGGCCCGTCTCATCTTCCCACAGCGCCCAGATGTTATTGGGTTCGCGTTCGTGGCGTACGATCCACTTTTTCATTTGAAAATCCTTTTCCACCAAGGTTTAGTTTTATAATCGTAGAGATACTGCGCGTCTTCAATAAATGCGAGGTAGTAAGATTCTACCATCTCTGGCATTGGTGGCCGAGGAGGACAACCGCGCATAATGGCAGACATTGCCATAAGGGTGTACCACAGACGTTCTTCTCTTGCTTTGTAAAAACCCACTTGATGTTTCAAGTGTGAGATTTCACGTTCGTACATTGTGACCAAGTTGCCTTGTTCACGGTGTTTATCTATTATCTTTTGTGTTGCTTCTGTCTTTTGATCTTCTTCAGTCATTTCGGTGGCTCTGGTAATGGCATCCAATGGGATGGCGTGTTCTTTTCATTCAGTGGATATAAAACACCGCCTTCCGCGAGGGACCAATTGGACCAAAATCGTGGATCACGATAAAGGCAAATGTATCTGTGCCATCCATAACCCACTCCAAGGTTCTTTGCCCCAAGAAAAAGTTTTCCGTCTTTCGGTGCAGTTTCAATCGGTTTCCATTCAATCATTTTGTTTCCTTATTGATGCCTTTTGAAAACATATGATACTCCCCCTCAAAGTCATCAGGCTCTGCGTCACGGATTAAGTATGATGACTTGATGTCATCATTGCACTTTGCCCAATGATCCTTGGCATCCCTATTTTTCAATAAACATTTCCTAAAATTTCCTTGCGTTGTCGTGTACTCAACTACGACCCAATCAGGCTGAGGAATTAGTCTTATCATTACAGGTTTAATGCCACCAGTCATGATTAAATCATCCCGCAATCGCCGTGGGTCGTGCTTAAAATTGCATTTTTCATTTTGTTTCCTTTCCAGAATCCCCATGTGTCATTTCTCTCCATTTTGGTTTATTTCCAATTATCAATGGTACGGGATGTGTAAGCACAAATTGTTTTTTAACATTGTCCCAATTTGCCATCACTTCAATTTTTCCTACTAAAAGGATGATTGGTTGATCTTTTGGTGCAGTTTCAATCGGTTGCCAATCAGTCATTTTGTCCTCATTGGTATTGGCATTGGCATCGGAACGTATTCGGCTGGCCTGTGCATCATTTGATAACAGACGTAATCTTTAATACCGTCATTAATGCAGTGCTTGTACATTTCCTGCTCTTTGGATGGGCCAGAAATTAGGGCAACAACGCCAAGCACCATACAAGCCATAGTAACAAGAGCAATGATTGGGACGATTACAGTTTCAATAAAGTCAATCATGACTGCGCCATCAGTTTTCTCATTTTGTTTCCTCGTTTATTGGTTATTTTTTTGGTTCTTTCCAATCCATTTGAATAGCAACTTTGCCATTGTAAGGAATGAAGAACCCTTGAATTTCGCCATTAATTGCTTTTGGCGGTTTAAAGTTTAACAAAGTGTTATCCAAAAAACTGCTCAACCATGTATTCTTATAAATTGCCCAATGCCAAAGCAGTTGACCAGAATATTCCGTTTTCAATCTTTTAAAAATAGATTGTCCTTTTTCTGGAACATCAACCAACTTTGTTTTTTCGACAATCTTTGTCATGACCGCACCATCCCGCAATAACCGTGGGTTATGCTGTAAATAGCGGGCCACGCGTCAGTTTCGGGGTTCTTATCTTCTTCGTACCTCATCAATCGCCACCGCCAAGCCATGCACTCTGTCCCAACACATGCTTGCGGGGGGTTCTGGATTGGACACCATTTTGTTTGAGCCTCTTCAGGCATTATGTAATGAGGGTTGTCAGTCATTTCGGTGGCTCTGGTAATGACATCCAATGAGTGGGTTCATTGACACTGCTAACGCAGCACCCACAGCCGTTGTGTTTCGGCTCCATACCAAAACTACCTTGGCTAACAACAAGCCAAACGCTTCCATCACTCCATACCAAAAATTCGGAATCGGGTTGTTTCGGTGCAGTTTTAATTGGTTGCCATTCAGTCATTTTAATCTCCTCTTCAGGCGTTATATAATGATCAGTCATCTTTTTTATCCCAACTAAATTTTGGAAGCGTCACTTTTGGTTTAACAGACGCCAGTTCGCCACGAATACTAGCCTCGCGCTTGGCTTGGTTCGATGACACCAGCCGCACTTTATGGCTTGGGTCAATACTACCGACGCTTGGGCCACCATGATTGCGCGGACCGCGCTTTCCGATGGCCATCACATATACAGACTGTGATCGACAGCCTTCTCTTCTGGGGGGCCGTAGTGAAGGACATTGTGTTCGTTGACATTGGAAAACGGGTAACGCCGCATCTCAATAATGTCGTATTCCTCGTTGCGCCCCTTCTTCATGAAGTTAACGAAGAACCGCGCATCGATGAACGATTCGGTGGCCTTTACGAAGTGGTCGATGGATTTTCCAGCTGGTACTAGATAGAACATTTTATATCTCCATTTACGTGACAACACTCTTATCTCACGAATCAAAAACCGTGTCAAACATATTTTTATACATCTCTTCAACGGTCCATTCGTCCTCGAACTCACCGATCCCATCGGGGTCTTGTACCTGGCCATCAGGGTAGGTTGGAACCAACTTACGCTGCCTGCGTTTCTCGCGCATTACAGCCTGATACGCACCCTGCTCGGACAGGCCGTACTCTTCGCCGAGGGACCGATATGTGCGCCCCTCGTAGACCCTTTTGATGTAGATTTGGCGGTCGGTCGTCACTGCTCTGGCCCTGATTCTTTTTTGTCCTCGGCGATCTGGGCATAAAACGTCATGGCTGCTTGCATCCGCGTGGGGCCATCAAGTTGGCGCATAACGTCCGCCACGAAGGCTGACGTAACATGCAGTACCGTGCCGACCGTCAGGCCGTCCAATGCCTTAGCCATAGCATCGTAGGCCTTGATGTGCTTCTCGCGCATCTTCTTTTCCATGTGTTCTTTAATGTCTAGGGTCATTTCAATACCTCATAAAGTTTGCTTGATTTCTTTCCCGACTGAGTGGGCATGAACTCGCCTGTCCACTTCAGCATTTCGTTATCGACGAAGAACTTAAACAACGTCCTCCACATCTTCGCTTCAGGCGGCGGCCCAACGAACAACTGCAACATGATCCGCAGTGATTCGCCTGTGACAGCCACGCCTACCATCTCCCTCGCCCACACATCGTACTGCTTCTGGGCCTTCAATAACCAATCACTCATTATGCCTTCCTATACCGTTTTACCTTGATCTTCTTGCGAGGGTGAATGCTCTCTTCGATGACAAGGAAACCCTTATCTGCAAGCCTTTTTAGGCCTTTTTCGACATCCTCCTTTTTGTATGTCCTTAACTTGTTGACCAGCACCCCAAAGGTCTCGCCCTCGTGGTCGATCAAGTTCACCAGCCGAGAGAACAGCGCATCCTCTGGCGCTTCCTTGGCCCGATCATTGCCGATCACGGTACGGGCTTTTGTTTCGATGTCATTTTTGACCAATGCGTAGGCCCAGCGAACATGCTCAACCGTGCGTAACCCTTCAGGGGCTGCGAGGATAAACGACACCTTCGCCACAAGCTCCTTGCCGCGCAGGTACAGAGCCTCCAGCCCATTGCGCTCCGAGGCGTCCTCGGCAAGATGGTGCAACGCCCTGCTGGTACGCTTGAGAAGCGCCACAGCCTCGTCCGTTGAGGGAACAGCCACCTTGGGGCCGTAGTTCTCAATGCGGCTCACAGGTAGCATGCTGAACGACCCTGCTGCTGCAATCTGCTGGATCGCGCAGCGCATGGCATCGGGCATTTCGCGCTTTGCAAAGTCTTCCTTCTCGAACGGCACGGACTTGGTTTCAATGAACAAAAGCGACCGACCAATGAACCCGTTCGTAGCGTTTTCGAAGTTCACAGTTGATTCGAAGTTTACGTTCGTTGTGAACCCAATCATCGACAGGAACGGATGGCGGATCCCTCCTTCAATGAAACCTAAAGCCTGCTCAATGGATGCCTTACGGCTTTCAAATACCTTGTTTGACCCGTCCTCAAGCTGCCGTTCGATCTGACCGAGTTCCTGCAACAGACCCTTGCGGATTTCCTTGCGAACATCGCCCGACACCATCAGCGAACTATTCCCCTTGGAATACACCGACATGATGATGCCGATGATGCCTTCGAGGTAGGTCGCGCCGCCTTTGGTCTGGGCCGACTTGATCTTTGTGAACAGGTACCCGATCTCGTCAATCAGGTAGAACGTAGGCTGATGCTCGACCAGATTACGGACCATTTCCTGCTCTGACTTGATCGCGCCGTAGGTGGCGGGTTTCAGGCCTGCGATTTCCATAATGTCGGCCACGCCGTCGAGGACGCTGTCCTTGCCCGTGCCAGAAGCCGCAACACAGAATGCGATCAAGTTTGAAGTCACCTTACCGATTGGATCGTAATACTTTAAACCAACAAGGTTGCCCATCGCGATCAAGGCACCGCCGACCGAGATCGTTTCGCGCCTGTAGCGGACCTGATCCTCAATCCACGCAGCGACTTCGCCAACGAACCCAGGAGGTCGGCGGAGGTCGATGCCCGTAATGTCGATTTCTTGTTCCTCTACCTCTTCAACAATCTCGTTCGTCGAGAACTCGACGGGCCACTTCCAGCCGCCTTCTTCGGCGTAGTAGACGAGGGTACCGAGGGTGACGGGGTTTGCTGACTTTCCGAAACTGTGCCACTTCTTGGCCATGTCTGCTGGGTCGTGTTTGCTGGATGTGCTGGACCAAGCCTCCCAGAGGTCGTAGGCCGCACCAGATGAGGCGTGGTGTAATGCCATGCCGATCTTGATCCAGACATCGTAGTCGAGGTCATCGTTGGTAATGTATGAGAGCATGTCCCCAAGCTGGTTGTAGGATACATCGACAGTTTTGCTTTCAAATGTGGCGCGGACCCGCTCAGGCTTCTTCAGCAGGTCAAGCAGCTCTTGTGGAGCATCATCGATATCCGCAGGAGACCCGACGAGGATTTTGTAGCGGTTGCCGCTGGCGTGCAGAGATCCTGCGCCAACGACGTAGCCAGACGACTTGAAATCATTGCCCTTATAATCATGGTGGTGTTGCGTCAAAGCTAGTGTTTCATCGCATTTGAAGTACAGATGCTTCGACCCACCGCCCGACCCCGTCTCTACGATCAGGCCTGCACCTGCAATTGAGGGGGTCGCAGCTACAAGCCGTTCATATGATTCAACCCCACCATTACGGGCATCAACATCGACCACGAGAAGGCCTTTGCATAATACTCCATAGCCACCATCAAAATGCCCCGCCTCTTCAAGCCCCTCTAATTGTTCTTCTGACCAATGAGGCGTATGTTGCCAGTTCGAAGCAATTGGATGTTTCCCGATAGCTTTGCAGTCACGTTTACCGCAGCCGCAAGTATTCTGTTTGGTAATTGGATGCAGCCCGAAGACGCGGTAACCAGCCTCCCAGAAGTCGCGATGGTTTGACATTAATTTTGCTTCCCGAATAAATATTGAGCCAATTTCTCAAACGTCGCCATCTGCGGGTTGTTATTTTTACCTGACGCAATAGCGCGAATTGTATTCTCGTGCAGCCCTGTAGCCACAGCGACCTTTGACAGGTTCCTATCATTGAGGGCGCGGCGAATGCGCTCCAATGGAATTATGCCTAAATCTTGATCGTCCATTTTTTTATTCCTTAAACAACAATCTGGTGTTGACAATGGCACAACGAACTGTCATCTGTCAACACGTTGAAACAGAGGAGATATGCCAATGGGCATTTTAGATACGGTTAAAAAGCCGAGTGACAGGCCAGTAGTTGTCACACTTTGCGGGGATAGCGGAATGGGTAAGACCACCCTCGCTGCCTCTTTCCCGAAGCCAATCTTTATTCGTGCTGAAGATGGGGTTCAAGCCATTCCAGCCAACTTGCGGCCAGATGTTTTCCCCGTCCTTAACGACGTTGAAGATTTATGGAACCAACTTAAAGGCTTGATGAGTGAGGAACACGATTATAAGACTTTAGTCGTAGACAGTATCACTGCTCTAGAGCGCATGTTCATTGCGGACGTTATCGCGAAGGACAACAAGAAAGCCACGAATATCCAACAGGCAGCGGGTGGGTATGGCGCAGGCCGTGAGGCTGTCGCGATCATGCACCAGCGTTTGCGGAAGGCTGCGGCCATCCTTGCTGAGAAAAAGGGCATGCACACTGTGTTCATCGGCCACGTCGAGATCAGCACAGAAAATCCGCCAGATGACGATTCGTTCTCAAAGTACGGTCTGCGTCTGCATGCGAAGTCGATGGCACCATATGTCGATGACGTTGACGTTGTGGGCTTCTTGAAGTTGGAGACCTTTACTAAGGGCGATGGCGACCGCAAGAAGGCGGTATCAGACGGCACCCGTGTTCTGATCGCGTATGCGACAGCGGCGAACGTGTCCAAGAACCGTTACAACATCACCGAGCCGTTGACGGTTGAGTTGGGTAAAAACCCGCTTGAGAGCTACATCCCATCGCTCACGACTACTGCTACTGTAACCAAGAAGGAAAAATTAAATGGTTGATTTTTGGAACCTCTCGGATGGCGACGACATCCACAAAACCAGCGCGGAATATGATGCTGGCGGCGGGAACTTCTCTCCAATCCCAGATGATACGTCATGCGTTGCTATTATCGAAGAAGCCAAGGTAGATCAGGACCGCAGCGGCCACGAGTACGTCTCAATCCGTTGGTCTGTCCTCTCCCCTGCGGTTTACAACAACCGCAAGATTTTCCAAAAGATTTGGTGCCTAGACGACAAGCCACGCCAAAACGATCCTGAGAAGGCGCGTGACAAGGCAAAGCGTATGTTGTTTGCCATCGACAAGAACGCTGGTGGCGCATTGGTTGCCAGCGGCAAGGCACCTAGCGACAACACCCTTGCCAAGGCATTCGTGAATAAGCAGATGCAGATCAAGGTTAACATTTGGGAGATGACAGGGGACGACGGCAAGTCAATGTCGGGTAACTGGATTTCTGCCGTGTCGCCAAAGGCTGGCGCAACAGCAAAGAAAGCTGCCCCCAAGCAGCACGACGTAGACGACGATATTCCGTTCTAAGGGGCTAGAACGGAACGGGGGCGGCTTCGGGGCCGTCCCCACTTTAACAACAAATGGAGATTAAAATGGTTGAGATTAAAAGGGGCCGTGGACGGCCACGGAAAGAGATTAAAATGGCATTAGTTAAGAAAAAAGTGGGACGCCCACCGAAGGCGAAGTCACTAGTTGAGAAGCTTTACCAAGATGAAGATAAGGCATTAGCAGCAGCAAAGAAGAAGCTTGCAGATGTTGCCAAAGCAAATCGTAAACATAAATCTGATCGCGATTATTATGAGTACGATATTGTGCGGGATAATATGGCAAAAATCCCATCCCTTGAAAGCCGCATCGCAAAGCTTGAACGCATTCTTGAAGATGCCGTGAACGCGGGTCGTAAGTTGCACGAGAAGATTGAGGACTTGCAAAAGACCCATAAAAAGGGTTGGGTTCCGCATGATGGAGACACACAGCCAGTTCATAATGATTCTTTGGTGACGGTTCTTCTTCGGAATGGAGACACAAATGGACCGCACCCAGCTTGGCGCTTTTTATGGAAAGACTGCGGCGCAGGTACAATCGTAGCTTATAAGGTGGATTAAATGGAACAGCGATCCGAGGAATGGTTCAACATCCGCAAGGGCCGAGTTACTGGCTCTGCCGTAGGAGCAATCCTCGGTATCGCCCCGTTTGCCAAGAAAGCCGACATTTTAAGGCGCATGGTTCGCGATTGGCATGGAGCGCCAAGCGAGTTCACTGGCAACATCGCTACCAACTGGGGTGTACAAAACGAGGCAGGTGCCTTGGTCGAATATGAGATGACCAGTGGGAACACAGTTGAGCCATGCGCCTTTTACCAGTATGAGCACTGGCTTGGTGCCAGCCCCGATGGCCTTGTCGGCGATAAAGGCCTCGTTGAGATCAAATGCCCGTTTGGTATTCGATACAAGCAACCGCCAGTGTTTAAGACGGCTAAAGACCAAACCCACTACTACGCTCAGATGCAGGTCCAACTTTTCTGCACTGACCGAGACTGGTGCGACTTTTATCAATGGACACCATACGGCGATAGCATTGAGCGGATTGATAAGGACGAAATTTTCCTTGCAATCGTGTTGCCTGTGTTGCGAAATTTTTACGATAAATATCTAATTGAGAGAGAGCTTCCGAATGCGGAGAAATATTTAGATGGGCAAGCGAAGCAATTACAAGCCCCACAGGCTTGATTTATACCCAACACCAGAACATGCGGTTCTACCGCTCTTGCCGCACTTGCCCAAAGGATCGTACTACGCGGAGCCATGCGCTGGTGACGGCGCTTTGATCCGCATTCTACAGAAACACGGCCACAAGTGTGTGGCGGCCTATGACGTTGAGCCGCGCCATAAGATCGTGACGCAGGCAGATGCCGTATTTCTAACAAAGGAAGACATGCGCCGTGCCGATTTTGTAATCACCAACCCACCTTGGGGTAGGCATGTTGTTCACCAGATCATTGAGAGATCATTCTTTTGGGGGCCAACGTGGTTACTGATGGATGCCGATTGGGCGCATACTAAGCAGGCAATCCCTTACCTCTTGCACTGCAAGAAGATTGTATCGATAGGGCGGGTTAAGTGGATCGAGGATAGCAAGAGCGTAGGAAAAGATAACTCTTGTTGGTATTTGTTTGATTTTAACGACCCGCAACCCACCATTTTTGTAGGATCAAAATGAGTAAATTGTTTAAAGACTTAGATATCAATGATGTCTTCAACGAGTGGCAAAACATGCCTGAATTTGTTCAAGAAAAACAGGAACCTTACCAGACGATTATTGTCAGGTTCAGGTGCAAAGAGGATGTCGAAGAATTTGCAAGGTTAATCGGGCAACCGCTTACGCCAAAAACAAAAAGCATTTGGCACCCAGTTTTGGTGCGCGGCCTTAATTCCCATAAAAGGTGGCGTGATGAACCCTGAGTATCCCGTCTATATCGTTTCTAAAGGGCGTTGGAAAAATAGGCTTACCAGCAAAGAGCTTGAATCATTGGGCGTACCTTACCACATCGTTGTGGAGCCGCAGGAGTACGATCAATATGCGGCTGTGATTGATCCTGCCAAAGTTCTTGTGTTGCCCTTCAGCAACCTTGGAGAGGGTTCTACGCCTGCCCGTAATTGGATTTGGAACCATGCCACGTCGAAGGGTGCAAAGCGTCATTGGATCATGGATGACAATATCGAGAACTTCCACAGGATGAACCGAAACGAGAAGCCTCGCGTGACATCTGGCACGATCTTTAAGATCGCTGAAGAGTTCGTTGACAGGTACGAGAATGTGCCCTTGGCTGGGTTCAATTATTACTCGTTTTGCAAGACGACCGATGCTGTTCCGCCACTGGTATTCAACACGAGGGTGTACTCTTGCCTGCTGATCCAGAATGATATGCCGTTTCGGTGGCGGTTGAAATACAACGAAGACGTTGATTTATCTTTGCGCGTCCTCAAAGCAGGATACTGCACGGTTCAATTTAACGCGTTTCTGGCTGGTAAAGTCACCACACAGCGGATGAAGGGCGGGAACACCGACGAGCTTTACGCTGGGGGAACTTTACTCAAATCACAGCAGCTTGTTGCCTACCATCCCGACGTGGCGTCGGTCGTGTGGCGGTTCAATCGATGGCACCACCATGTTGACTATCGACCTTTTAAGGAAAACAAGCTAATAAGGCGTCAGGGTTTGGTTATTCCAGACCGCGTAAACAATTATGGCATGGTATTGACATGAGCCGACGTTACGAAAGCGCCAAGAGCAAAGAGGACGAACTTCGCGTTGCAACTGCTTTGTGTGCGTATTGGGGGTATCGGTACATTGAGTTGAAGCCCACCTATGAGGTTGATTTTGCTCTTATGCGTTTCAACGATGTTGGGGCGATGCTTGAAGTTAGAAAGATAAATTATACATACGAAAGCATGGATAAATATGGTGGGTGCCTGATCAGCCCATTCAAATACCTTGCCATGCAGAAATGGCAAAAAGAGTTCAATTTGGTTATGATTTTCGCCATCGAAATCCCCGATGGCATCTATGCGTTAATCGTAAAGCCAGACGAAGAATGGCCGAAGTGGGATAAAAAGATAAAGCTTGGCGGCATGGGCAAGCCAAGGGATAAATGGGATATTGAGCCTTTGATTCAAATCCCCATGAAGTTTTTTAGGAAGATTTTAGATGTTGAGACCATACCAGAAGAAAGCGCACGACGAGATCATCCAATGGATCAGGAAGACTTCTGAACCGTGCTGCATCGAGGCGGCTACAGGGGCAGGAAAGAGCCACATCATTGCGGCGATTGCAGACACTATTCACCGCGTGTCAGGCGGTAAGCATGTCCTATGCCTTGCGCCTAGCGCAGAGCTTGTCGTTCAGAACAGCGATAAGTACAGGGCTACTGGGAACCCCTGCTCAATCTTCTCGGCGAGTGCTGGATCTAAGTCGCTAAAGCACCCCGTGGTATTCGGAACCCCGCTGACAGTGAAGAACCGCATCAAGCGTTTCGGGGCGCAGTTCGCGATGATCGTGATCGACGAGGCGCATGGCATTACGCCGACGATCCGTAGCATTGTTGACGCCATGCGAGAACAAAACCCCAACGTGCGTGTTGTTGGAATGTCTGCCACCCCCTACCGCATGGGGACTGGGTACATCTTCGGCCAGTGGCCAGATGGTAGGCCCGTATCGGAACACGAAACGATAAAGCCATACTTCTCGGTCTGCGTAGACAGGATCACGGCGCGAGAGCTTATTGATCAGGGATACCTGACAAAGCCCGTCATTGGGCAAATCCACGCCGAATCGTACCACACGCTTGATATGGAGCTTAACAGCCGCAACCAGTTCGACAGCGAGGACATTGACCGCGCTTTCATCGGGCAGGGCCGCAAGACTTCGGCGATCATCGCAGACGTGGTAGCGCAGGCCAGAGAGCGCCAAGGGGTGATGATCTTTGCCGCAACGGTGCAACATGCCCAAGAGTGCATGGAAAGCCTCCCACGGGGCTTGTCTGCCCTTGTGACGGGTAACACTGCAAGTCAGGAACGCGCTGCCATTATTGCGAGGTTCAAGGCCCAAGAGATCAAGTACCTCGTGAACGTGCAAGTTCTGACAACAGGCTTCGACGCGCCGCACGTCGATCTGATCGCGATCCTACGGGCGACCGAATCGGTTGGGCTGTTGCAGCAGATTATCGGTCGGGGGTTGCGGCTGGCGGAGGGCAAGGATGACTGCCTGATCCTTGACTACGCCGAGAACATTGAGCGGCACTGCCCAGATGGTGACGTGTTCAACCCACAAATCAAAACTGTGAAGGCGAAGGAAAACGCACTGTATTTGAAGGTGCGTTGCCAACTTTGCGAGGTGGAGAATGAGTTCAAAGCAAGGCCAAACCCATCAGGGTTCAACATCACTGCCGACGGTTATTTCTCTGATATGGATGGATCCCCAATCGAATCTGAGCACGGTAAGGTGCCTGCCCACTATGGCCGTCGGTGCCAATCGAAACAACTCTTGGCAGGGCAATTGGTACAGTGCGGAAGTCGTTGGACCACAA
>CAIPTD010000052.1 GCA_903867885.1 uncultured Ferrovum sp.
CTCCGCCATCCGCTCTAAATAACGACGGGCATTGATGGGCAATGCATCATATTCCTGAACCCCTACAGTACTATCGGTCCATCCTGGCATGTCTTCGTAAATCGGCGTGCAGCCTGAAATGGCTTCGGCTCCCACTGGCAAGATATCGCTGTCACCCTCAGGCGTTTTGTAACCCACACACATCCGAACGGTTTCAACCCCATCCATGACATCAAGCTTTGTCACGCACAAGCCAGACACACCATTGATTTGAATAGAACGCTTTAATGCAGCTGCATCAAACCAACCCGTACGACGAGGACGCCCCGTCACGGCACCAAATTCATTTCCACGCTTGGCTAAATGCTGCCCCACTTCATCATCCAGCTCTGTGGGGAATGGGCCCGAACCCACGCGAGTGGTATAGGCCTTGGTGATGCCCAAAACATAATGCAACATCTGAGGCCCCACTCCTGCTCCAGCAGCCGCTGCCCCGGCCACGCAGTTGCTAGAAGTGACATAGGGATAAGTGCCATGATCAATATCCAACAATGAGCCTTGCGCGCCCTCAAACAATAAAGGCTTGCCCGCTTTATTGGCCTCATACAAACGACGAGGCACATCCGCCACCATGGGGCGCAAGCGTTCTGCAAAGCCTAAGGTCTCTTCTAATACTTGATTAAAATCCACGACCTCTGCTTGAAAATATTGACGCAAAATAAAGTTGTGGTAATCCAACACTTCACCCAACTTCGCGGCAAAGCGCTCACGATGAAATACGTCTTGCAAGCGAATAGCTCGACGTGCCACTTTATCTTCGTAGGCGGGTCCAATTCCTCGACCCGTGGTTCCGATTTTTGCTTCTCCCCGAGCGCGCTCACGTGCCTGGTCAATGGCTACGTGATAGGGCAAAATCAAAGGGCAGGCTTCGCTGATGCGCAATCTGCTGGCTACCGGAATCCCTGCCGAGGCCTCTAAAGCATCAATCTCTTTAAACAATGCAGAAGGCGAAAGCACCACACCGTTACCGATAAAGCACTCTACGTTTTCACGCAAAATACCTGCAGGGATCAAACTCAATACTGTTTTTTTTCCGCCAATCACGAGCGTATGGCCCGCATTGTGACCGCCCTGAAAACGCACCACACCGCCTGCCCGATCGGTCAACCAATCCACCAACTTACCCTTGCCTTCGTCTCCCCATTGGGTACCAATCACTACTACGTTTCTACTCATGATGCGTCACTTTCCATAGTTAAATGTTCTTGAATATCGATCAGCGGTCTTGCCTCTAATCCGTCCGGCCCTAGCAGCAAAACAAAGTCACAGTCTGGATCTATATTGTTATATCTCATGCTTACGTTTACATTCAATGAGGCAGAGGCAGCCCCGGCTCCGGCTCCGGCTTCGCCTAATCCACTTGGGCTTGACTCCGAAACCTGACCCGTAGACTGCAACTCGCTAATCACTACCAGGCCTGCTTTGCGCAGAACACCAAGCTCTTTGGCCAATCGCTCACCGCTCATGTTTGCCGCAACCGCGTGAGGCAGCCAGACTTTATTGACAGGCTTTGGGGCAGGGAGAACAGGCAAGAGGTCGCGTAAATCAATACTGAAACCAGTGGCGGGCCTAGCGCGCCCAAAAGCCGCACCAATCGAATCATATCGGCCACCTCGCGCCACCGCACCTGGGAAGCCCCGTGCGTAGACGGAAAATACCATCCCGGTGTGGTAGTCGTATCCACGCAATTCTGAAAGATCAATTCCCACTGAAACGCGGGTGCTTAAACGCGAAGCAGCCAACTCTAAATCGTCCAGCCCCTGCATGATCAACGCATTCGCAGGCAGCATCTCGCGGGCACGCTCTATTGTTTCCAGCCCACCACACAAAGATGGCAAGGCCCTCAAGGCGTCGCGCTGAACCGGCTCGCAAGATGCGGTCAGTTCTTCAATCAAGGGACTATTTTTGCCTTGCAGCGCATCCATCAAGGATTGCTCAAGCGCGACAGATAAGCCCTCTGCCAGCGCACGGAATATCCCCACATGCCCTAAATCCAATACAAAATGCTCAAGCTCAAGGGCTTGCAGGGCATCCACCATCATGGCCTGCACTTCTAGATCGGCATCAATCCCTGCATGGCCATACAGCTCTGCGCCCACTTGAAAGGGTTCGCGCGATTGCCCCACTCCACCCGCAATCGCATGGTAAACATGGCCGGAATAGCATAACCTGCGAATCCCCTGACCATCCAAACGATGCGCATCAATGCGCGCAACCTGTGGTGTGATGTCTGCGCGCAGGCCCATCAGTTTTCCGGATACCTGATCCACCACTTTAAAGGTGATCAAGTCGGCTGCTTTACCCGTGCCGGTCAGCAGGCTATCCATATACTCAAGGGCAGGAGGCGCAACCAATTCATAGCCATAGCCCCGAAAGATTCCAAGAAGCCTGTTTTTCTCGTTTTCAAGTTGCCAGGCAAAAGGAGGGAGTAGATCTTCTATCTGCTCCGGCAACAGCCAACGCTGGCTCATTTACGCGCCCCCAACCCCTTTCCTGGCGCGTTGCGGAAATAACGGAAAAAATCAGAGTTGGGATCCAAAATCAAGATATCTGATTTGGAATGCATTGACTGCTGATAAGACTCTAAGCTGCGGTAAAAAGCATAAAACTCGCCATCACGGTTATACGCTTCTGAATAAATCGCTGCGGCCTTGGCATCGCCCTCACCTTTAATTTTTTGTGCATCGCGAAACGCTTCAGCCAGCAAGACTTCACGCTGCCGATCAGCGTCTGCTTTAATCTGCTCCGCATCGCCCGCCCCTGTTGAACGCAACTGATTGGCTACGCGCTTTCGTTCTGCTTCCATTCTGCGGTATACCGAATCACTCACCTCTGGGGTTAGATCTACGCGTTTGATCCGAACATCCAGAACTTCAACCCCAATTTGGCGGGCATCGCTATCTGCACGAGCACGCATCCCACTTGCAATTTGCTCACGCTCACCGCTCACTGCCTCATGCACAGTACGCTTGGCAAATTCGGCTCTTAAATCATCATTCACGGTTTGCATCAAACGAATTTCAGCCCGATGCTGATCGCCGCCCACACTCACATAAAATTGTTTGACGTCCACAATGCGCCACTTCACAAAGTAATCAACCAATACTGGTTTTTTCTCTGCAGTGATAAACCGCTGGGGGTCTTTTGCATCTAAAGTTTGAATGCGCGCATCAAAAATCCGAACGTTTTGTATAAAGGGTAACTTTGCGTATAACCCCGGCGAGGCATGCGTGGCGACCACTTCACCCAACTGAAAAATCAAGGCGCTGTGTCCTTGCTGCACGGTATACAAGGATCCCAGCAAAATAAATAAGGTACTGATCAATGCCATGATCAGATTCAAAGACAAGCGCATCATGGCCGTTGCTCCCGCTCACGCGTTCGAAATGAATCGCGATTATTTCTACTCGCTGAGGTATCAGATGCTGCAGGAGGCACATCAGCTGCCAGCGGAGCCGACATGGGCGACTTGGTTGCATTGTCGCTACTCAATGCCCCGGCGTTGCCTCCAACCGCGTTAGCAGAACTATTCGCTGCCGCAGCATCCGGATGAATGATTTTATCCAAGGGAAGATAGAGCATATTGCCCTGACCTTTTTGATCTGAAATCACTTTGGTGGTGTTGGATAAAACTTGCTGCATCATATCTAAATACAAGCGCTGACGAGTCACTTCAGGGGCTTTCTGATATTCGGCATACAGTTGTTTAAAGCGGCTTGCATCCCCTTGTGCCCTTGCAATCACACGCTGGTTATACCCATTGGCTTCCGCCATTAAACGCGCAGCATCGCCTTTGGCTCGAGGAATAATATCGTTAGCATAAGCTTGGCCCTCATTCTTCTGACGCTCGCGGTCTTGTCCTGCCTTTACCGCATCATCAAAAGCTGCCTGCACTTGCTCTGGAGGCTGGGCATTTTGCATATTGACCTTACTGATGCGGATACCCGCCTTATAGCGATCTAGCAGTTGTTGCATGATCAGCGCAGCATCCGATGCAATTTCAGCACGCCCTTCATACAACACAAAATCCATTTTATTTCGGCCAATCACTTCACGAATTGCAGTTTCTGCCGACTGCATCACCGCTTCATCCGGATCACGATTATTGAATAAATATGCTTCGGGATCTTTAATCGTGTATTGAACGGCAAACTGAATATCCACGATATTTTCATCATCAGTCAAAATCAGTGATTCAGCCGGAACTTTAGAACGCACATTACTGCGGTATCCCACCTCAACCGTTCTGACTTGAGAAACATTCAGGGGGCTATTCTCTGCTTGTTCCTCGATAGGCCAAGGCAAATGCCAGTGCGGACCAGGCTGGGTAATGTCAGCTAGACGCCCAAACTGCAAAATCACGCCCACACAACCGGCATCCACGATATAAAAACCCGATGCCAGCCACAACATTGCGAGCCCAGCTAAGGCACTAGCGACGAGTTTTGCAGCCCCCGGACCCTTTGCGCCCCCGCCTAAGCCACCAAAATTAGGGGGGTTATTCATACCAGCTGGAAGTTTCTGACGAATCCATTTATTGATTCGAGCGAAAATTTCATCCAGGTCAGGCGGACCTTCAGGCCCTTTACGGCCCCTTTGCGGATCATTTTGCGACATGGCGAGCGGTGATTTCCGTGTAATTTTATCTGCCACTATGCAGGCAGGAGGCATCCTAAAAGGCGATCAATAACTGGGCGCTAAAGGTTCTCGAAGTTCTGCTAAAGCCGACCTGAGTAGGTCTAAGCCGGAACCATCCAAAGCGCTCAAGCGCAAGCCTACCACTTTACCATATTCATCCCTATCCACTCCCGGCTCGCGCCCAGGAATTCGATCGATCTTGTTATAAACCAAGATCCGCGGCACATCTCCCGCCCCAATCCCTTCAAGCACATCAATTACAGCATCCAGTTGGGCTTCTCTGCGGGGATCAGAGGCATCCACCACCACCAGCAGCACGTCTGCCAAGGCCGTCTCATCTAAGGTGGCTTTAAAGGCCTCAACCAAGGTATGAGGAAGTTGCCGAATAAAACCCACGGTATCTGAGATGACTGCATTCAATCCTAAACGCAGAAAGACACGACGCGAAGTGGTATCAAGGGTGGCAAAAAGCTGGTCTGCCGCATAGGCCTCAGCATGCGTTAAACGGTTAAAGAGGGTTGACTTTCCAGCATTCGTGTAGCCCACCAACGAGACCCTCAGCACATCCGAGCGCTCGCGCGACTGTCTTTGGGTGACACGGGTTTTTTGGACTTTAGCGAGACGTTCGCGCAGCAACTTCACGCGTTTACCCAATAGGCGGCGGTCAGTTTCCAGCTGCGTTTCGCCCGGGCCTCTTAAGCCAATACCGCCCTTTTGACGCTCTAAGTGCGTCCATCCGCGCACCAAACGGGTTGAAAGCCTTTGCAGTTGGGCTAACTCCACTTGTAGCTTACCGTCATGGCTGCGGGCACGCTGAGCGAAGATGTCTAGGATTAGACTGACCCTGTCTACCACGCGGACGCCCGTTGCACGCTCCAGGTTTCTTTCTTGAGCGGGAGACAGTTCATGATTAAAGATCACCAACCCCGCGGAGTGGTGTTTCACCACCATCTCAATTTCTTCCACTTTTCCGCTACCCGCAAAGGTTTTGGAATCGGGTCGCTGCCTGCGCCCACCGACTGTATCGGCGATCCGAAGGCCCGCGCTGCGGGCAAGTTCACTCAGTTCAGCCAGGGAGCCCTCATAATCAGGATCCCCAAAATCCAGCGCAACTAATACCGCCAGATCACCTTCTGTTTTTGAGAGCTCTTCTGAGAGCTCACCGCTTGCACGAGCCCCACCGGATGGTTGAACGGTGCTCAGGCGAAGGTACTCAGGATGAAGAGCTCTCGCTCTGCTGATCCAGAGAAATATTCACCGCACGGGCAGGAACAACGGTGCTAATGGCATGCTTATAGACCATTTGAGTCACCGTGTTCTTGAGTAACACCACGTATTGATCAAATGACTCCACCTGTCCCTGCAACTTGATCCCGTTTACTAAATAAATAGAAACAGGAATATGTTCTTTGCGCAGCGTGTTTAAAAACGGGTCTTGTAAAAGTTGCCCCTTGGCGCTCATTGTTGGTTCTCCCGAAGGATTATTTAAATTTAGTATCTAATGTAACTAAAAAATGACGCTATTCCTAGACAAAAGAGTGCAGTGCAGCATCGATTTTATACATATTTTTATAAGTCACCGAAAAGTTTTCGCCCTCTTCGCCGGTTTCGCCTCGCTTTCTTTTCTTCTCGCTCAGTTAAGGGAGCAGGTTTGCGCCCTTCAAAAGGATTATGCCCCTGACGGAACTCAACCCGTAGTGGGGTACCGCGCAGAGCGAAGGTTTCTCTGAAAGTATTTTCCAGATAGCGACGATAAGATTCAGCGATATGCGCGACCGCCGTGCCATGAATAATGACCAAGGGAGGATTGGATCCTCCTTGATGGGCATAACGCAGCTTGGGCCTGAAAGGGCCTGCCTTGGGCGGCTGGTGTTGCGTCGTCGCGGCCATCAGCACACGCGTCAATTTTGGCGTCGGCAAGCGCGCAAACGCAGCGGCATAAGCGGCATCAATCGCTGGAAACAAGCCCCCCACGCCAGAGCCTTTCAGCGCGCTGATGAAATGTTGCTGGGCAAAAGCCAAGAATCCTAATTTGCGGGCAATATCATTCTTAGCACTATCACGCGTATAGAGATCTAGCCCATCCCATTTATTCACAGCTAACACCACCGCCCGGCCTTGTTCAAGCACATGGCCTGCAATGTGGGCATCTTGGTCAGAAATATCTTGTTGGGCATCGACCACCATCACCACCACATTGGCATCTTCAATCGCCTGCATGGTTTTGATTACCGAAAACTTTTCTACTGCCTCAAATACTTTTCCACGTCTACGAACCCCGGCTGTATCAATGATGGTGTAGGTTTTCTCGCCGCGCTGAAGATCGATGTAAATGCTGTCACGGGTAGTACCGGGTTGATCAAACGCTATCACCCGCTCTTCGCCCAATAAGGCATTGACCAAAGTAGATTTCCCCACATTGGGGCGGCCCACAATGGCAATTCTTGGATGACGTTCCAACTCTTCGGGTTGCGGTTCAGGCTCACACCCTTCCAGCACATACTCCATGAGCTCAAACACGCTATCTCCATGGGCGCCAGAAATGGCAATGGGATCGCCCATGCCCAATTCATGGAATTCAGCTGTTACGAAGGCCTGCCGCATGCCCTCAGCTTTATTGACAGCGAGGGTCACGGGTTTACCGCGCTTTCTCAGTTCTTGCGCAATTTGGCGATCTGCAGGGGCCAACCCAGCGCGCGCATCGGTGATGAACACGATTCGGTCGGCTTCATCGATGGCCTGTAAGGTTTGCTTGGCCATCTGCTTGAGAATCCCATCATCACTGACCGGCTCGAATCCTCCGGTATCAATCACAAAGTAGGAAATATCCCCAAGCTTCGCTTTACCGTAATGCCGATCACGCGTCAGTCCGGGCAAATCGGCAACGAGCGCATCACGGGTTTTGGTCAGTCGATTGAATAGAGTGGATTTACCGACATTAGGTCGGCCAACCAAGGCGACGGTAGGGAGCATCGCGCGCTTCTTAAGGCATGGGGAAGGCGTAAAGCCCACCCTTGCGCGTTTGAACCAATACCCCGTCCCCCAAGAAAAGAGGCGTTTGAACCGCACTGCTGTCGTCTGTGCTTGCTCGTGCAATCACTTTGCCATCAATACGATCCAGCCAGTGCACATAGCCTTGAAGATCTGTGACCACCACCTGACCGGATGCAGCGGTTGCACCCACCAAACGACGGCCTAGAAAGTCTTCATTCTTCCAAGCAGAAGCCCCACTGGCGCGCTCCCATGCGTTGACTACACCCTTATCATCCGCAACATAGACACGCGAGGTATCCGCGCCAAGCCCTGCAATCGAAGACGCATCCCGGGACCAAATCGGATTACCATTAGTGGTTTCAAAGCAAGCGATGCGACCTTGAAAAGTAGCCGCACAGACATTGCGATCACTAACCTGTGGCGCACCTGTCACATCGGCCACACGCTCTAACTCGGTGGCGCCTCGCGGAATCGCTACCGCAGCCTCCCAGCCTATCCTTCCTTGATCTAGACCAATGGCCAATAACTTTCCACCCGGATAGCCGGCAAAAATAGCACCACGAACCGCAACGGCATTACTGGCATGGTAAAGGGTTAAAGCTGGCAAAGCGCGATCCAGCTTCCAACGACGCTTACCATCAATCACATTAAAAGCCACTAAGCTGCCATCGCCGGTTCGCACTACAACCATGCCCCCAGAGATCACCGGAGAGGCGCTGATTTCGCTATTACCAGCACTTTGCCGCCATATTTCTTTGCCATCTTCATCTAACAGAATCACTAAACCTTGTTTGGTACCCAAGGCTACGTAGCCATCTGCTGCCCCTACACCAGCAGTCAAGGACACCCTCAGATCTTTTCGCCAAGTCTGAGCGCCGCTGGCCGCAGTATAGGCAAAAACTTCTCCATTCCCTCGGGCCGCATAGACATGATCATGCGCTACAGCCGGTGAGAGCGGAACCAGATCTTCGCCACCAAGAGAAATTTTCCAGCGTGGTTGTAATTTTTTTAAACCCACCACTTCTTTGAGTTCAGGAATGGGATGAAGATTGGAAGAAAAAAGACCACAAGCAGACAAACACCCTGCCAACACAAAACCCAGAACCAAAGAGCGTTGAAAAATCATTTTGTACTTCCTGCTGAGGATGTTGGGCTGGGCTCATTACCACCGCCTAATGCGTCTGCCTTAAGCTGAACCACTTGGCGTAAAGGATGATTACCCTCGAATGCCGTCAGCGCTGCGCGGTAGGCATCACGGGCTTCCGTTGTTTTACCCTGCATCAATAAAATATCACCTCGCAGATCTGCAGCCATTCCTGCAAACGCAGGATCAATGCCTTGCGCTAATTCACTTAAGGCCTCAGTCATTTTTTTTCCGTCGGCCAAGAGTCCTGCCAAGCGAATCCGGGCAATAGACTGCAAAGCAGGTTCTGCCGAATGGTTGATCACCCATTCAAACTGCATTTGCGCCTCACTCGTTTTGCCTGCATTCAACAACATCGGGGCAGCCAGTAAAGCTGCGCGGGAGGCATACGGAGAGCTTGAAGAGGATTGTTCAATGCCATTCGCCGCCGCCAGTGTTTTGATAGGATCTGCCAGTGCTGCCACTTTTTGAAAACTTGCAAAGGCCTCGGCTGCTTGCTCTGCTTGATGTTGTTTCCATGTTTTCCAACCC
>CAIPTD010000053.1 GCA_903867885.1 uncultured Ferrovum sp.
CTCCTACGGACGGGAATGCACTGGTCAGCAATACTGGTAGCTTGATTGCAAATGGCGGGAAGATCATGCTGACGGCCCAGGCCGCAAATAGTGTGATTAGCAGTGTGATCAATACCACGGGATTGGTTCAAGCTAATTCTGTTAAGTTATCAGACGGCACCGTTCTGTTGGGCAACATCAATATCGATGGGGGCAACCAAGGTACGGTTACAGTAGGTGGCACAGTGACCGCCAGTGGCCTAGAACCCGGAACCTCTGGTGGTCATATCCGAGTTTGGGGTGGAAACACCATCATCGATGAGAGCGCCAATTTACTAGCCACAGGTGATATGGATGGTGGGTTCATTGAGACTTCGGGTGAAAAACTCAACATTACTTATGGGGCAAAAGTATCCACGAGAGGAATAAATGGGAGCACGGGAACTTGGTTGCTCGATCCTTTAGACTTCGTAATCTCAAATGCAGGCGGGGGTACGATTAGCCCCTCAACAATCGTAGACGCGTTGAATACATCTAATTTAACCATCACAACCTCATCGGGTAGTCAACTGCCAACAACTTACAACGGAACTAGCACAACTAATTGTTCTGATTGCTCTGGAAGTAATGGTGATATCAGCATAAATAATGCATTAAATCTCGCAACAAACTCTGCATCCTGGTCCGCTCACACCCTAACCCTCAATGCGTATAACAACATTAATATTAATGCAGATATCACGGGAACTGGAACAAGCTCCATCATATTTAATTCAGGAGTAGCAAACACAACAGCTAATGGTACTTCAACTGGGGTGATCAATCTTGCGGCTAATATCTATACAGGCGGGTCTCAGTCTTTCAACAATTCTATTATCATATCAAAACCAGCTTTAACATTATCTGCCAGTAATATAACGGTAAGTGGTAATATCACTCTTTCCCTAGACACACTAATAACTGCTCTTAATCTGGTAACGAATTCGACTACGATTAAAAGTCAAATCACTGGCAATATTTCTGGTTATTTGAGTTTGCTTAAATCAGGAGTAGGATCTCTCACGCTTTCCGGTCAAAATACCTATAGTTACGGTACCTATATACAATCTGGTACCCTTGTGGCGGGAGTTTCAGATTCAATAACCGATACTATAGTTACTAGTCCATTGGGTGTTGGGTCAATATATATTTCTCCGGGCGCCACATTAGATTTGGCGGGAAACAGTCTTCAACATCCAAGTAACAGTTATATAGGTATTTATATTGGAAGCTCAGAATCAACGAGTGCTGGAAATGTCATAAACTCTATATCGTCTTCGACATCCAATATTGCATATAAAGTTGAATTTGATGGGTATGGAGCAATAGGTGGCGTTGGGGATATAAATATATCCGGTAACATATGTTGTGCGGCTGGTTCAATTCCAGTTTCGGTTCTTTCGAAGACTGGAATTGGTACTTTAACTTTGTCTGGCGTGAACAACTACTTTGGTGGAACCCAAGTACTTGAGGGCGTTTTACAGGCATCAGGTAGTTCTACCACCCCATTTGGATCAGGAGCAATTACAGTCTCTAATTCTGGGGCGCTAGACGTGACTGGATTGAGCAATGTTATTAATGCTGTTTCAATATCGGGTGATGGTGGGGGGGGCGGTGCGTTGAGGGTAAAGTCAGGAACTTCTGTTTTCTCTCAATCATTAACTTTAGACGCGAATTCAACAATTGGTTTGGGTGCGTCAGCTAATCTTAAGTTAAATAATACAACAAGCGCTCTCATTGCATCGTCTGGGCAGACTCTCACTATCGAAGATATAGGAGTAGCTAACAGTGCAGCGACTCCTCAATTAGAAATCAGTGGACTATTAGGATTTGCTACACATACTACTGGTAGCGTTGCACAAACAATTGTTAATCCAAATTCAAGTTCTTTCCCTTTCCCGGCAGATTTTAATTTGATAAAAGGTGATGGAAGTTTGTTTGGGCCTACAGTAAAATTTTCTTACGCTGGCACTAGTTATGTTTCAGGAAACATTTACGGTACGGGAAATTTTACTCTTAGTTCTGGTTCAACATTAATTAGATCAGGATTAACACAATCTAGTACTGCCTACCTTGATGGTATAGATAAGATAGACGGTACTTTAGATTTAAATGGGCAAAACACCATTCTTTCTCTCCTGCAAGGTTCGGGTGTAATTCAATCCAGCTCAGTTTCAACTTCTCCAGTGAGCCTCTTCACCGGAGAGGGGGGGAATTCAACTTACGACGGCAAAATTAATGGCAACATCGCCTTATATAAATATGGCGGTGGTTACCTTAAGTTGAGTAATGGCTTAAGTACCTATTCTGGTGGAAGTTACTCATACCTTGGCGACTTAGTGGCGGAAGCAGACAGCGTGAGTTCCGGAAGCTCTGTTATTTCTGGTCCTTTCGGAACCGGTTCGATCACTGTTATCGGTGGGGGAGTGGTAACAACGGGTTTTACAATTGCTAATACAAAAATTAACAATTGCACGACCTGCACTAAGATCGATACCACAACTTTAAATAAAGTAAACAATTCTGTTACGCAGGTGAATTCAAGTGTTTCTAGTGCTGTCGCAGGGGCGATAAAAGCTCCACCGCCACCTCAAAATACTAATTCTGTTGCTGGTAGCACAACTTCGCCGCCACCATCAACACAAACTGCAGCTAACTCGCCAGCGTTGCAAGCGCCTGTCGCTCCGGGTAATACCCCACCGTTAGGGGGGGAAACATCGCCTCCCCCACCACCCCAAGGTGCATTGAATGCGCCGCCTCCTCCTCCAAGTGCTGGTGGGGATTCGTCTGCGCCTCTTCCGTCACAGACCGCATCTAATTCTCTGCCTCCGCCACCACCGTTAGGGGGAGAGACATCCGCTCCACCTGCTGGGCAAGCAGCATCCAATTCCCCACCTCCTCCACTGGCATCTAATTCCGCGCCCGCGCCTTCAACTGCGCCAGGGCCTGTTCTTGCAACTGCCACAGCTATACCGCCGCCTCCGCCTCCAATAGGGGCAAGCACTTCTGCTCCGACTCCTCTTGGGCCAAGAAGCGTAACGGGTGGCGGCACAGTGGCTGTAGCTCCAACTGTTGCCAGCCCTGCAGCATCTGCTTCAACAGCGGTCACGCCTCCTCCTCCTTCGCCTGTTGCTACGGTGAAACCGCCCACACCCAAGGATTCGGCTGACACAGGTGACAAGACTTTGGCCTCAGTGAGCCCCCCTGCAACTGTTCAGCCTGCTAGCCAATCCGTTAGATCGTCGGCGAAGATCACCACGGTTCAGATTAGCCCTACTGTCTCACTTCAGAAAGTTGCCCCTGCAACTACCCCAGCATCTGCGCAAATGAATATTCGTTTGTCGGCAAGTGGAAACAGCGCTTCATGGTAGCCAAGTGTTCTATGACAAAAAAAATGATATTGAGAACTGTGGTTTTCACATTGGCATTGATGGCATCAAGCATGATGCTGAGTACTTACGCTGCACCCCCTGTCACTCCCCAGCCTTCTGGAACGCCATTAAACTCCAGTAATCCAATGAATTCACCGAGTTCAATGAATTCGATGATGAATTCAACCAATGCGGCTTCTGCGGCAGCTGATAAATCCAATACATCTGATAGATCTGCAAACAAATCTTCAAATTCTGACACTCAGATCGCTCAGGCCCCTGTAGGTAAAACAAAAACAGCACGTGCCCTGGGCCAAAATCTGTTGGGCGAAGAATGTTCAGCAGTGGATCGGGACGATGTCATGCCTGAGCCGTCTCTTCCTGTTGATGTGAATTTGGTTTGCCAAGAAAAGATTTCCGGGAGCATTGCGTATGGTCGTTTTTTCTCTCCGGGACAATTGGATAGCAATGCCCTCCATGCGGCCATACTGAGTCAATACAAAACAAGTCGTATGGCAAAAGTGATCAACACTAAGGCGACGTGTGGTCAAGCAAAGTGGTTAGAGAATAACGGGCAAAAAGCTATTGCGCTGATGCCCTGCAAATTGAAGTCGGGTGGTTGGCAACATATTGTTGTGTTGAGTCGCCAAAAAGAAGAATTGGCGGTTGCTGATGCGTCTCCTTCTTTGGTTTCAGTGATTCTGCGATCAATGGGGCTAGATGATCCTGCGATAGAAAATATTTCAACAAAAGAATATTTAAGTCAGCTATGGGGCAAGCCCATCATTCTTGCCTCTGAAGAAGATCTGGAAAAATTTAGACAACTGGTTCAACAAGGGCGAAACGCCAATGCGCAATATGATTTTGTGCAAGCGGAAGAATTATTCAGAAAAGCACTCGATTTACAAAGTAAGTTTTTATCCGAAAACGCAGTTGAGATAGCCGATACCTTGATGGATTTGGCCTTGAACGCCAGCAATGTTGGTAAAGCAGAAGAGGCCGAAGCACTTTTCCGACGCGCAGAACCCATCATACAAAAATCACCTTTTGAAGCGGATCGTGCGCGATTTTTAGGCTATCAAGGTTTGGCTGCAGCCAATCGTGGTGACTTTGTAACGGCTCTAAAAAATGCACAGGCCGCAACTGAATATTGGCGCAAGTTAGCGGGGGATCAGACCAGTGCGGGCTTGAGTGATTTGGTGCAAGGGGCGGGCGTTTCTGGATCAGAGCCATTCGAGTTGGTCTTGGCCTTAACTTTTCAATCCAATATGGCCTTACGCAACGATGACTTGGTATCTGCTAATGCGCTGGCAAGTGAAGCCTTGCTGATGTTGGATGGAATCGCTGATTTCCCGGCTTGGCGTAAGGCTGATCTGTTGATGGTGCTAGGAGAAGTCAGTATTGCTCAAGGTCGAGTCTCTGCAGCAGAAACTTATTTTGGTACGGCGCTTGCCATACGCAAGGAAATGTTTGGTGAAGGTGTGCCCACTATTGCAGTGCAATCTAGTTTAGGTAGGGCATATCAAAAAGAAGGATTAAATACATCAGCTATCGTGACTTATCGCGATGTATTCAGGATGGCGCGGGCATTACCTCCTTCGAATAATGTCATGAACATTGAGCAGATTAGTCCGTTTTGTTCAGCCATTGTGGACTATGCCAAGACACTGACAAACGACAATGATAAGCAAGGTTTGTATGCCGAGGCTTTTGACGCGTTTCAAATGGCGCGCTCTGGTGTAGTAGATAAAACAATCGCTAAAGCACAAGCGCGTTTGGCGGCTGATGACCCCATCATGGGTACTTTGATTGCAGAGATGCAAGATCATCAGCGACAGTCAGATGTGGCAAAAGCGGAACTTGCTCTAGAGCAATCTGCGCCGGATGAAGACCGAAGTGCAATTGCTGAAGCAAGGCTTAAAAAAACGATCGATCAGCAAAAATCAAATGCAGATGCACTCAAGAAACAAATAGCAAAACAGTTCCCCCAATACGATCAGTTGGCTAATCCACAACCCATTCAGCTTTTAGAATTAAGAAAGCGCCTTGGCGATGCTGAGGTGATGGTGAGCTTTGTGGTGGGACGTCAGCGCTCATTTGTGCAAGTAACCCGTCGAGATGGAAATTGGGTTCAAAGAGTAGACGAAGGCGAAGACAGTCTGCGTGATACGGTCAAATCATTGCGACGTGCGTTAGAGATTCAGGGAGGATCAGTGAATGAGTTTGATCTTCAGCGATCCTATCAACTCTATAAAACACTGTTTGCAAAAATTGAACCGCAATTAAAGGGAATGCACCACATCATTGTTGCCCCTGCCGGCGCCTTGGCGAGCCTGCCATTTAGTCTTCTGGTGACAGAATATCCAAGCGCAAAATCTTATGGAAAGGTCTCTTGGTTAGGCCAGAAATTTGCAATTTCACATGTCCCTTCTTTACAG
>CAIPTD010000054.1 GCA_903867885.1 uncultured Ferrovum sp.
TGAATGGTTGTAGTACCTATTCTCTGAAGAAGACAGAGACGCCCAGTGCTACGGGTTACGATGCCTTGAAATATGGACAATCCACACCGCCCACCCGCTTTGAAAAAGATGGAGTGCCTATACCCTTTACCAAGTCGATTGCGGTGACGGATATCAGTTACTCGAAAGTCATTGGTGATGAACAAAAAAAGGAATATGGTGAAATTCGTGGTGTTTCCGGATCCATCAAGGGCATGCTGATTAAGTCAGGCTTTAAGGTGATTCAGGGGGTGCCAAATATCGTGAGCACTGAACAGACGGATGATTATTTTGATATCAATAATCGCATCAAGGCCGGAGTGTTTGAGAATGCCGATTATGTGTTGTATGGGGTGTTAGCCGAGCAAACACGAAATCATCTTTCAGCACCGATTACGGAAACCCAAAATTCGATGGCGATTCATACGCTGGATATGGCCGTGGATTTTAGTTTGATTGATACCAAGAACTTTCAGGTAGTGGCCTCTTTTGTGGGGATGGGCTCGGGGAGTGATAGTCGGATCGATGGTCAGAATGAGGGATATGAGCCCAATCAAGCGCGGATGATGAAGCAGGTATCCGATAGTCTCGCCGAAAACGTGGCCTATCAGTTGGGTAATCAGGACTTCATTTTGTCGTCGGGTAAGACTCAGAGTATTGAGCCGAGAGTGATCCCGGGTTCCGATAAGGTACGCAATGAGGAAAGCAATCTGAAGGTTTATAAGTAGCCATGCTGAAAGAGACCAAGGTGTCAGAACTCCCAAAAGATGACATTTCTTCAGAATCGCATACACTGGCGGAAATGACCTTAAAGGTTCCGCCCAGGATGAGTAGTTTAGAGCGCCTTCACCGCATTAAATACATGATTGAGGCCCGTGGAGCAGTCCCTCTTCAGGATTTTTTGGATGAACTAGAAATCTCCCGCGCGACGTTTAAACGGGATCTTGATTATCTTAGAGACCGCCTACACGCTGACATCAAATATGACCGGATTGTCGGGGGTTATTTCTTTGAAAAACCCAAGGGTAATAAGAAAACAGAATTACCGGGGCTCTGGTTTACTGAAAAAGAGGCTTCTGCACTTGCGCTGATGCAGCATTTATTGGCGCAGTTGGATAAAGGTGGTTTGATTGGGCCACATATTGCACCCCTGACATCGATCATTGACGGCATCCTAGGTCAGGACGAATTATCTAGCAGAGAACTCCGAAAGCGTATCAAAGTATTTGGTATGTCAGCGCGTAAAAGTTCTATGGAGAATTTTGAAGAGATTGGTGCTGCAGTAATCAAAAGATATCGTCTTCAGATTACCCATTACTCCAAAGCCAATGATAAAACCACTGAGCGGGAAATCTCACCTCAGCGTCTAATCTTCTATAGAGACAATTGGTATTTAGACTCCTACTGCCATCTGAGAAAGGATCTACGCAGCTTTGCCCTGGATGGAATCAAAACAGCAGCGATTGTTTACAAGAAATGTGAAGAAGTTGGCGATGCAACACTTCAAAAATACTTTGGTGAGAGTTATGGGATTTTTCCTGGCGCAGCCACTCAACGCGTGAAATTAAAGTTCACCCCAGAACGTGCGCGATGGGTTTCAGGTGAGACGTGGCATCCAGATCAAGTTGCCACTTTCGATCAGCAAGGTAATTACATACTAGAGTTTGGCTACAACCAAGATCCTGAGTTAATCATGGAGATCATGAAGCATGGATCGCACGTTGAAGTCCTAGCCCCCGCTGCATTGCGGACTAAAATAAAGAATGAGATAAAAAAGGCGCTGGATAGGTACTAATCATCTTCTAATTGATCAGGAGAGGAATCGTGTTCAGTTTCAGGGTCATTCTGTGAGCCTCTGGCATGAAAATATGGATTCCTAAGATCAACTGAGGAATTCTTGTAGCTTCCCAGAAATGAAAAAACCCGCCGAGGTTTTAGCCATGGGCAGGTTGGTTTGCGGTCAAAGGTCAGCTTCAGGGGCTGACCCAGTTCGTCATAGATTTCGGGCTGCGTGATGCAATCTCAAAATCTCAACATCCTCGCCACGAA
>CAIPTD010000055.1 GCA_903867885.1 uncultured Ferrovum sp.
ACACAAAGCTTGAGTAGTGTCTTGTTCCATACGCTCTATCACAGCAATGCCTTCAGCGCGCAGGCTACGTTTGAGCATGGCATTGAAATCTGCATCGCTTGGTTCCTGCGACATTGCATGAACTGAAAAGAATAGGAATATTGCATGGAGCGCCCATGCAAAGAGGATCTTTGAGCTAATGGGCGGGTTCCTTCGTGACCTTGCCCTCTGAACCGAATGAATAGACTTAAGATGCAGCTTCATCGCTTCACCGCTTTAAGCCTGGGGCTTGATATAGCCCTTCATTGGCATTCACTGCCATGAACATCGAGAGCGCAATGGTGAGATCAGAACCATACACAGGGTATGGCCAACGCTGTTGACGCAGACAATCATTCAAGCGATGTTGCATTGTCCAAAACTCGCCATTCGATACGCGATAGGCAGGCCAAGAACCCCATGCTTGAGCAGCACCTGCAGGTGAAGTGAGATTAGGTAATTCTTGCAAACGAATGCGCTTCGCATCTTGGCTGTGGCAACTGGCACAAGAAAAATCATAGGGGCCAGCTTGGGTATAAAACGCCTTCTTGCCCAAAGCATAGATCGCTTGTTCTTTGGGATGCTGGGTGCTGACTTTGATGATTGCGCCTTTTGAGCGCGACACCACATACGCCACGATCTCATTCAAATCTTTTTTTGGGCCTTCCCCAAAAGGGGCGTCAATGATGCTCTGTTCAGAAATACCCTGCAGTTGAGATAGGCAAGTCATCAAGCGCGACTCGAGATCTTGAACGCGATCGGTGTCCTTAAAGTATCGGGGAAGTTGCGCAGCAGCGCCTTCTAACTTTCCTGCCCCTAAACCCAGATCACAATATTTTAGGTTCGTTTTCTTAGGGCCTGCCGGAGTGTTCCATTTATCTTCTCCGGCAGCGATATACAGTTCAGCTGGATTGCTATCTGAAAGCATGTCGCGATATTGGGTAATGTCTTCGGTAGAAGATTGAGCAAACACCCAGCCTGCGCTTGCCCACAACCATAGCCCCAAACACAACCCCAAGCCTAATCTCAACCCTAAGCCCAATCTCGACCTTAGAGTATGAGCAGTCATGGTATGGGATCGGCAGCGCATACTTTACGACACGATCACTTCATCGCGACGGCTGTCATTCTGTGTATCCATCCAAGTCACTATTAGCTTGTCGCCTTTTGCGCCTTGATAGCGGAAGTTTACAAAGGGATCGCGCGACACCGCGGGTCCAAATTGCGCATTGAAGACTTCTGTTCCTTGCGCTTCTACTTTAAGGGTATGAATATACCAAGCAGGCACTAAGTTTCCGTTCTCGGTTTTACGCAGACCGGATTCCATATCGTGGCGTATCAAGATTTTGACATCCACCCTGCCTTTATTTTCTTGGGCACGAATACGCATTGGATGACTCATCCTCAACCCCCGCAGCCGCCTAAAGTGACTTTGATTTCTTTCACCGCCATCGTCCATATCCCTCCGGCTTTGACCAAAGCATAGACACGCGAGGTTTCAGCCATCTTAATGCGCGCTGCTACAAAGGATTCCGTGCGCGCGGTAAAAAAGAATTGAGCAGCTAAAGGATTAGGGTTTTTCTCAACCAGGATCGCGATCTGCTCAGCGCTTGAAGAAGATGAAACCACAACAGGCACCACAGCGCCATTTTCAGCAATTTCAGGGGCAGTGAATGTCAACGCTGAAGAAGTTTCCGCACCGCTTGCACCGAGCACTCTAAACACCGCATCAAGCGATTTTTCAGCAAATGCCGCCCGGCTCCACGCCTCCGCTTTTGCTGGTGCAATCAGCCCTACCGATGCCATCAACCCAAATACGCTAGCGAACCTCATCACTTCCCTTCGCTGATGATCCATTGCCTATTCACCCTTTTTCTTCAAAGTAGTTCAACCCCAATATTTCGCACGATGAAGGCGAAAAGGCCAACACAAATAATGGTGAGAACAATGCTAGCACCAAGGGTAAGCCAAAAACCTATTCTGGGAAGCAGAGCGGGAAAAAGCAAAAACATGGGTAGCGTGGGAATGACGTACCAAAAGGTATAGTAGGCGTGCTGCGCGATCTTTTCATCACTCTGGTTTTCGAAATAAAGCCAACACAAGGTCAGGACTGTCATCAAAGGCAAAGCTGCAATGAATCCGCCTAATCGGTCGCTGCGTTTAGCAAGTTCAGAAATCAATACCACCATGCCAGCGGTCAGAAGGTATTTAGTGAATATCCAAGTCATCTCATCATTCCATCTTGAAGGCTATTTGTTTTTGATTTCACCTAACACATGACTGAGCACCCCTGCGAGCAGGGCACCCACTATTTCAGCGGCCATAAACGGCAGTGCACTGTGCGGATCAATGCCTGCAAAACTATTACTTAACATGCGCCCAAAAACTGCAGCAGGATTCGCAAATGAAGTGGATGACGTGAACCAATAGGCGGCGCCGATATAGCAGGCCACCATTGCAGACACTTTAGCGCTCGGGGCCCTCAGGATCACCAATACCAATCCTGCTGTGGCTACCACTTCCGCGAGCCACTGCCCTTCACTCCATCTCATCTTTGTTGAAATTTGAATAATCGGCAAATCAAACATGGCATGCGCAAGCCAAGCTCCGAGTGCTGCCCCGATCATTTGCACTAGCACGTAAAGGATAAAATCTGAAAGCGGTAATTGCTTGCGCAAGACCATCACCATGCTCACAGCAGGGTTAAAATGGGCGCCACTAATAGGGACAAATACTTCGATGAGTATAAAAAGGCCCCCAACAGTGGCTGCGGTATTGGCGAGTAGCGCAATGGCGATATTTCCATCCGCTAATCGCTCAGCCATGATTCCTGAGCCAATGACAATAGCAAGTAAAAGTGCCGTGCCAAGTAGTTCGGAAAACACTCGCTCAAATAACTGCGTCACGCTTAACTTTCCCCGATGCGAGCCAGTACTATTCTTAGGTCTGCATCGCTCATGGTATCCAAGGAAATATGAAGCAACTGGATCAATTTGTAGGCGATCGCCTGACGGGTCAGATCAAATGCACGCAATTTGGTTTCTTCGTTTCCTTCTGTTAATGAAGGATCCGGAAAGCCCCAATGGGCTTGCACGGGTGCACCAGGCCAAAAAGGGCAAGGCTCGTTTGCTGCATTGTCGCAAACAGTGATCACCACCCGCATTTTTTCTGCTTCGGGTTGTGTGAATTCATCCCAGTTTTTGCTATGCAGCGTAGAAACATCAGCACCTACTGCGGAGAGCGCTTTCAGTGCAAAGGGGTTAGGAGCCGTAGCGGGAGTGCTGCCTGCACTAAAAGCACGGATATTCCGATGTTCCCGTTGCGCCATCAGATTGAGCATACCCTCAGCCAAAATGCTGCGAGCGGAGTTGTGCGTGCAAAGAATCAGGATATTGTGTGTCATCATTTGATTTTGGCAGCTTATATAGAATAAAAGAGAATGGCCTCGAAATCATAAGCCAAACAGTAAAAAACATCAGAGTTATGGAGGCGGGGGTCGGAATCGAACCGGCGTAGACGGCTTTGCAGGCCGCTGCATGACCACTCTGCCACCCCGCCATGGGGAACCGGTGAGCGAGAATGCAACCGGGGCAGAAAATGAAAGGGGAAAACGACCTGGCCGTTTTCCCCATGTATTTGGAGCGGGAAACGAGGTTCGAACTCGCGACCCCAACCTTGGCAAGGTTGTGCTCTACCACTGAGCTATTCCCGCACGAAAGACCGCAATCTTAGCGACACAATCCAAAACCGTCAAGCCAACAGCCAGGAATGTGGCCTATTAGCCATCCATCTCAAAGCCGTCTTGGTAAGCCACACGCAGGTAATAAATCATAGATATCAAGGTTAGCCATGCCGCCAACCACATCAGCGGTGCACCGATTTCGTGCGCAGAAGGCCAATCAATCAAGCTTAACGAAGAATCAAATAACAAAAAGGGGATCGCCACCATCTGCGCCGTGGTTTTAACCTTACCCAACCATGAAACCGCCACGCTGCGTGTCTTGCCCATTTGTGCCATCCATTCCCGCAACGCAGAGATGGTGATCTCACGCCCAATAATGACCATCGCCACAGCGGCATGAATCCGGCCTAATTGAACCAATACGATCAAGGCAGCCGCCACCATGAGCTTATCGGCAACCGGGTCTAGAAACGCCCCAAAAGCCGAGGTTTGATTCCAAGCACGCGCAAGATAACCATCTAGCCAATCCGTTATTGCTGCCAAGACAAAGATCAATGTGGCGATCTCGTTTGCCATTTGCAAATCAATAAAATGTGTTGGCAAATAAAAAACCCCGACAAAAGCGGGAATAATGAGAATGCGCATCCAAGTGAGCGCGAGGGGAAAATTCATAGGCATAACAGTTATTATCGCTCAGCCTTGGTGTAATTCGCGATAGATCTTCTCGGCGAGCTCTGGACTAATGCCTTCTACACTCGCCAAATCATCCACGCTGGCACTTAAAACGCCTCTTAACCCCCCAAAGCGGGTCATTAATTTTTGCCTGCGTTTTGCCCCTACTCCTGCGATTTCATCCAGACTTGTTTTAGTGCGGGCTTTGCCGCGGCGGGCGCGGTGGCCCGTAATGGCAAAGCGATGGGCCTCATCGCGAATCTGCTGAATCAGATGTAAGCCGGGGTGATCCGAAGGCAAATGCATTCCTTGCTCGCGATCAGGGAATACTAACTCTTCTAAGCCGGGTTTACGTTCAACACCTTTGGCGATACCGACCAGTTGCAAGCTTTCTAGGCCTACTTCCTGCATCACCCCGATCGCTGCATTCAACTGCCCTCGCCCGCCATCGATGAACACCACATCCGGCATCTTGCCCTCACCGGCGGCAATTTTTTGATAGCGGCGCGTCAGCACATCGCGCATCGCCGCATAGTCATCGCCTGGAGTGATTCCAGAGATATTGTATCGGCGATAGTCGCCTTTAACCGGAACCCCATGCTCAAACACCACGCAGGAAGCCACGGTGGCCTCGCCCATCGTATGGGAAATATCAAAGCACTCCATACGCGTAGGCCCGACGGGCAAGCCCAGCACCTCTTGCATCGCTGCTAAGCGCTTACCTTGGGCACTGTCTTGAGCCGACTTTTGCATCAATGCGTAGCGCGCATTTTTTAATGCCATCTCAAGCCAAGTCCGGCGCTCGGAACGAGGTTGCGTGACCACATTGATGTGTCGTTCTGCTTTTTCGGATAGTAAGGCAGCCGTGGCCTCTGCATCCTCTAAGGCATCACACACCACAATAGCGGGAATGTGCTTATCAGCATAATGTTGTGCAACAAAGGCCTCAGCCAAAGCAGAAAGGCTTACATCATCTGCATGAGTGGGGAAGAAACTTTTATCCCCTAAATGACGCCCCCCTCGAATCATCACGAGATTCACACAGGCCACCCCAGCTTCCTGTACAACAGCAATCACATCTGCATCGCGCCCATCCGCACTTTCCACAAATTGCTTGTGCAGCACATGTTGTAAAGAGCCCAGCTCATCACGATACAACGCCGCCAATTCAAAATTGAATGCGTCTGAAGCCGCCTGCATCCGTGCAGTCAGATCGGCAACAATCTCTGTTTCTTTGCCTTCCAAAAACAGCACAGCATGCTGCACGTCCTTAGCGTAATCCTCCGGAGAAATTTCACCTACGCAGGGTGCTGAACAACGACGAATTTGATGAAGTAAACAAGGCCTGGAGCGATTGCGAAACACACTGTCCTCGCAGGTACGCAATCGAAATATTTTTTGTAGTTGAGCCAAGGTATCCCGCACAGCCCATACATTCGGGTAAGGGCCAAAGTATTGGTTTTTATTGTCTATCGTGCCGCGGTAGTAGCGAATCTGGGGTGAAGTCTGACCCGTAATCATGATGTAGGGATAGGTCTTGTCATCCCTAAAAAGCACGTTATAGCGCGGAGACAACTCTTTGATGAGGTTGCTCTCTAGAATCAGCGCCTCTGATTCTGAGCGAGTAATAATCGTTTCAATACGCGCAATCTGACTCACCATCATGGCAGTACGTGGACTGGTGTGCTGCTTGTGAAAATACGAAGACACCCGCTTTTTAAGATCGCGAGATTTACCTACATAAATCACGATATCTTCCGCATTGATCATCCGATATACCCCCGGCAAACCAGGCAGATTAGACAAAAACGTTTTGAAATCGAATGGGGATATTTCGCTCAACACAACCTCGGTTTATTCAAGCGCATCAACTGCAGTCCTGGCCCGTGCCATCACAGCGTAAAACATTTCCGCAGTAAGCCGTTTGGTCTGCGTGTTGTAACGACTACAGTGATAACTAGAAATCAATATTCTGCCATCAGGCAATTCAGCTTGATTTGCATGCCCGAAAGCATAGCGCGAAGCCTTTAGTCCCAGAGCAAGCAACACGGCATCATGCGCAATTTTTCCGAGTACGAGCACGACACGTGGCGCCGCCTGTGCGGCCAATTCATTCGCTAAAAACCTATTACAGATACGCATTTCAGCAGGGGTGGGTTTATTCTCCGGTGGCAAGCATTTCACTGCATTGCTGATTCTGCAGTTAGAGAGAACCAAGCCATCATTGACTTCATTCCCCTGTGCTTGATTTGAAAACCCAGCGCGATACAGCGCCTCATAGAGCAATACCCCTGCATAGTCGCCCGTAAAAGGGCGCCCCGTGCGATTGGCTCCATGCATACCCGGAGCTAGCCCCACAACCAAAAACGCGGCCTTAGGGTCACCAAATGGAGCCACAGGTCGCGCATGGTAACTGGGATGAAGCATACGCACCTCATCCAGAAAACCTGCGAGGCGCGGGCACAATCGGCAATCTGGATCAAAAGAGGAATTCAGCGCTGACATCGGCAGACTTTTTCGATATTGAAGGGATTTAGGGTAAAGTTAAGGGATAAGAATGCCAATTATCCCTCAGTACTAAGAATTAAGGATGGAGTTCGATGAGTGAATCAGAAGATGTGAGCGGTCTACTAGCCAACTGGCGTACTCGCGCTGCACGCGCAGAAAACGAGGTAAGAAAAGCAGTAGTAGGTCAAGACAATGCGATTCGCTTGATTATCACAGCTTTGTTTTCCAGGGGTCACAGTCTTCTTGAAGGCGACGTGGGCGTTGGTAAAACCACCCTTCTTCGTGCAGTCACACGCGCCTTAGGCGGCGCTTACGAGCGCGTGGAAGGCACGGTAGATCTCATGCCCAATGATCTTCTCTACTACACCTATGTCAACGAAGAGGGCCGTCCCAAGGTAGAACCCGGCCCCCTCCTACGTCATGGCGAGGGATTGTCGACTTTCTTTTTTAACGAGATCAATCGCGCCCGCCCTCAAGTCCATGCACTTTTATTGAGAGCGATGGCAGAGCGCACAGTCACCGCATTTAATCGCGAATATCGTTTTCCACATCTACAGGTCTTTGCCGATCGCAACCGAGTAGAACGCGAAGAGACTTTTGAAATCCCCTCCGCTGCGCGTGATCGCTTTATGTTTGAGTTGTACATTGAAGCCCCCACCAACCCTACTCAGCGCGCTTCTCTTGCTTTCAATCCTATGTTTCATGACACCGAAGCCTTGATTGAACGTGTGGAAGAGGGCGTATTACCCTATGAAGACCTCAATCGCATTGGCCATATCATTCAAGAAACGGTAACAGCCAGTCCTGCTATTCGAGAATATGTTCTGAATCTTTGGGAAGCCACGCATCATCCCGAAGCCTTTGGTGTCCATTTATCTGGTGTTGATATTTCTAATCTTATTTTAGCCGGGGCAAGCCCTCGCGGTATTGCCATGCTGATGAAAGCTGCAAGAGTATCGGCTTGGTTAGCAGGAAGAGACTACCTCGTTCCTGAAGATATTCATGTGGTCTTTAAAGAGGTGATGGCACATCGTATTTTCTTTACGCCTGTGTATGAAATGCGACGGGGTAAATTAGGCCATGAATTAACAAAAGAGATTCTTTCTCAGGTTGCGGCACCTTGATCTCGCTTCAATCTGATCACTGAATTGAGTCATGGACGAATTTAGGTACAAGATTTCCTGGCGTGCGCGCAGCAATTTGCCTGGCGCGCATCGCAGCACGCAAATGGGTTCTGGGTTTGAGTTCATAGGTCACAAGACCCTAATCAACGGGGCTGACCCTCGTCGCTTAGATATCCGCGCGAGTATTAAAGATCCCTTGGAACAATGGCAAGCCCGCGTGTTTTCGCAGCGTAGCGCAATTCCTGTTGTCGTCATTGCTGATCATTCAGCATCGATGACCTTTCAAGGCAAGCATGACAAATGGGAAAACGCGTGTGAGTTTGCCCGCACGGCAGCTTGGTCCGCGACCCGAAATGGCGATTTATTTAGCTTTATAGCTTGCGATGATCATGTATGTGAAGATCTCTTTCTTCCCGCCACACTGCGTAAATCAGCAGTATTAGATTTGCAAGATCGCCTGGCCCAACTTCGCCCCAAACCGCATTCGGGCGCCAAGGGACTGTTAGAAGCGCATCGATGGTTACCTCAACGCCGCTCTTTAGTTTTTTTAGTTTCAGATTTCCATCTTCCCATCGAGATGATCCAAACTTTGCTATCCAGTTTGCGCGCGCATGATGTGATCCCTGTTGTTCTATGGGATCCGATCGAAAGGCAAGTTCCCCAAGGGCATGGCTTATTGAGACTTCAAGATAGCGAAACAGGTCAACACCGTTTAATTTGGTTAAGGCCTTCCGTGCGAGATCGTTGGAAGCAAGGTCTGATCGAACACCAAGAGACCCTTTCTCGTTTATTTGCTCAGTATGGAAGACCTCCACTCAAGATAGAGAACGCATTCAATGCTGATGAAATTACCCACTATTTCCATGAAGCTTAATTGCTTTTCTAGGCACGCCTTCATCAGATCGATCCCTTTAATGGCTTCGGTAGTACTGTCCTGTGTCAGTCAATATGCTTACTCAAAAGTCCCGGTAACGATAGAGCGAGAGGACCCGCGCCTGTTTGGTTATCAGCTCGGTGATGTGATTACTGAGAGCGCTTACATTGGCTTGGCTTCAGGCTATCACTTTGACCCTCAGTCTTTACCCAAAAACGGCAAGCGTGCAGGGTGGTTCATGGTGAGGTCATCGCACTATGAAGAACAGGCGCTTGCAGATGGTTCAGCTATTGGAAAACTGACCATCGATTTCCAACTAATCAATAGCCCCAGTAATGTTCGATCGCTTACCATTCCCCCCATCTCGTTGAAATTCAAAGGGCCCCAGAATTTAGTAGATACCCTTCCCAGCCTAACCATTGATGCCGCTCCGCTTGACACTGGCGAGGTCAGAACAGGGCTTCCTGACGCACAGCCTCAGCGTCCAGCAAAATCCATCACAACCGATGAAACCCAAACCCTTCTGGAAAACCTTCTTTTCATCGCTGGTATTTTTGGTATTTGGCTCATTATCTCTCTATTCATTCAGCGCTTTGTCAAACGCAAAACCAAACCTTTCGCAGCCGCTCAGCGCGACATTCGGCGCTTATCACGCCCAACACTTAGCATTGAAAGTGCACAAACCTTAGCTCAACGAGTACATCGCGCGTTTGACCAATCAGCGGGCTATCGACTTTTTGGGGAGGGCGTGACTCTATTTTGCGAACAGATGAATGTCCCTGAAGAACTGAAAAGCATGACCGAGTCCTTTTTTGAGACCAGCCAACGTTTATTCTTTAAGGAACAAAGTGAAGAAGCCGCAGAAGAACTTCTCTCAGAACTTCCCAAACAAGTCCGTAATTTAGTGCGTGCATGGAAGAAGTTTGAGGCAAAGCGTCGCCCATGATGCTGCTTAACTATCCTTGGGCTTTGCTTATGCTTCCCTTGGCACTCCTCCCCTTCTGGACACCCACACGCACTCCCCTTATTTGGAGTGATTTGAGCATCTTGCCTCCAGATCCCATTTCAGATCGCCTGTCTCGCATCCTGCAATGCATGGGCGCACTCGCTATCACAGCGACTATTGTGGCTATTTCTGGCCCCTACCTTCCAGAGTCTAGTTTTCCTCGAATCGGTAAAGGAGCAGAGATCGTCTTATTACTGGATCGCAGTCGCAGCATGGATCAAAAGTTTGGCCCCGAAACCAATCGTTTAAATACAAGCGATGAGATGAACAATGAATCGAAAGCAGGAATCGCCAAACGCATGATTGCGGAGTTTTCAGCGGGCCGCCCTAATGACGTATTCTCGATGATTGATTTCACCAATATTGCTATCCCCACGCTCGATTTCACGCACAAACAAGCTGCAGTTCAATCCGCCATTCGCGCCGCTGATGTAGGCCGTGGATTGGCTGATACAGATATCGGGCACGCCCTTGCAGCGGCGGGAGAACGCTTTTCAGATCGAACCTATACCGGATCTCGCATTGTGTTAATGGTTTCAGATGGGGGAGGGCAAATCGAGCCGGATCAGCGTAAATACCTCACGCAACTCTACCGTCGAAACCGCATCGCGCTCTACTGGATTTACATACGCTCGTTTTATAGCCCTCCGCTGACGGGCCCTATCGATACTGAAAACGAAGACGCAGTCCCCGAACGTTTTTTACATAAATTTTTTGGAAGTATAAGCATCCCCTATCGGGCCTATGAAGCACAAAATCCTCAAGCGCTAAAAAGTGCAATTGAAGATGTGGGAAGACTTGAAGCGCACCCCATTACCATTACCGATGCCATTCCAAGGCAAGACTTATCCCCACCCTTATTCGCTTTGGCCTGCTTGCTGACTGCTATTTTAGCCGGAGCCAAATTCATGGAGAGACGTGTATGGCTCTAAAAATGCTATTTAAGCCTTGGTTACCACTGATTCTGTTGTGTGTAATTGCAGTTCCTATTGCGCGATCCATTTTGCAATTACGCGACGCCACAATATGGAACGAACGAATAAAAAATAACCAACTTACAGGTATTCCAGAATCTTCCATGCCTCCAGAAGCACTGATGGCCCATGCCGCCGCCCTGGATGCTAAAGGAGATTTTGAGGGGGCGCTCAGTGCTTATAAGCGCATTGAAGAACAGACAGGTAATCCCTACGCTAAGGATGCAGCCTATAACGCCTCGACTATTTATCTCAAACGTGCGATAGGTGCAGGAGGGCCCGCTGCAGACCCCCAAACCATTCCTTTAGTGGAATTGGCCAAGGAAGGCTATCGTAGCTTATTACGCAATGATCCAGAGGATTGGGATGCGCGCTACAACCTAGACCGTGCGCTTCGGCTATTGCCTGAAGAAGATCAAGACGAGAACGAAGGAGGGAATCCGCCCATCGGTGCAGAACGCGCCCCCACAACCATGCGCGGATTTACTCTTGGCTTGCCATGACACCAATGAGATTTAACGTTCGTAATTGGCTGCGAAATCAGGCTCAGCATCCGCAAGCTTGGGCACTCACGGCTGCCGCGATCGCATTGGGCATTGCATTATTGCGCCCCACCATTCCAGTGAGTGAAAACCTAGTCCACGCACTGATTGTTGTAGATGTGACCCAAAGCATGGGTGTACCTGATGCCCAATGGCGCGGAGAAACGGTTTCTCGCCTTGAGCAATCCAGACGCGCCGTATCGGAACTTCTGCAAGAAGTGCCTTGTGGGTCAGAAATTGGTCTAGGTATTTTTAATGAATACCGCACGTTTGTTCTCTTGGCACCCCTTGAGGTGTGCAGCAATTTCCGTGAGCTTCAAGCCACCATCGATAGCTTGAACAACCGGATGTCTTGGGCAGGCGCAAGTGAAATTGCTAAAGGCATTAATTCCGGCCTGCAAGCGGTCAAAGTACTACAGGGCAAACCCGCTTTTGTTCTTCTTACTGATGGACATGAGGCACCGCCCATCAGCTTAAGCCATCGTCCTCGTATCGATGCAAAACCAGGAGACTTCAATGGTGTTCTGGTTGGAACGGGTAGCCTAAGCCCTCATCAGATCCCAAAATTTGACCCCGAAGGAAACAGAATTGGTTTTTGGCGCGCGGATGAAGTGTCTCAAGTAGACATTTACAGCAAGGGTCGCGAAAGCAGTGTCGAAGGTGAAGGCTATGCGGATGACCCTGCGGATGCAGGCAAACCCAAAGAGTTACAAAAACCTACGGAAAAAGCAGGGCAAGAACATCTTTCTTCCCTTCATGAAGCCTACCTTCAAATGCTCTCCACTGAATTAGGTTTAGGCTATTTGAGGTTAACTGGCCCCGGGGATTTGAAACGAAGCTTATTAGAAAACCATGCAACAATGAAAGAAACCGTTCCGGGCGATGGCCGCTGGGTACTCGCACTCATCGCATTAGTGATTTTAGTGATCACACATATCGGATTAATCGGTGCACAAGAAATGAGTCGGCGGGTATATGTATTTGGTCGGGCAAAAATGGGGCAGCGCGATCACAGTCCAAAAAACTAGCAACAACCTGTTCTCTATAGAAAAACGGCCCACCAAGATCAAACTTGGCGGGCCGTTTTCGCTTTAAGTCAAAAACTCAACTTACTTAGACTTTGAAGCTTTAACAGCAGAAGTTGCAGCATTGGTGGTGGCCTTCATATTGGCTTCTGCCATCGTGCTCATTTGCTTGGCAGCTTTGGTCATGTTGTCCATCGCAGCATTGCTAGCAGTCATTGCAGCTTTCATACCAGCCACCAATACATCAGAACCAGCTGGTGCTGACTTGGTCGCATTGTCCAGAGCGGATGCAAAGGTTTTGTTCATTTCAGCAGTTTTATGTTCAAAAATTGCAGAAAGCTGTTTTTGTGTTTCAGTAGCAATCTCATACAGATTACGAGAATAATCTAATGCTTTTTCAGCACCTGGCTCAACCATTTTGCTGCGCATTGAAGTCAGGTCTTGGGGATTCTTTACATCAGCAAGGGCTTGAGCAGTCTTAGCAACGTCTGCAAAAGTCTCTTTGCTGGCTTCAAGATTGAGGCTGATCATGCGCTCAGCAGCATCAAAAGCAATCTTGGTCAGGCTCATTGCGGTTTCTAGAGAGGTTTTGTTAAATTCTGTCACTTGCTCAGGGGTAGTGAACATCGCTTTCATATCTGGAAGATTCATGGCGTTCATATTAGGTAGTCTCATTGACGGGTGTCACCCGATGCTCTCGCCGAAAAGCGATATGCTTTTCCTGTTGCGATGCAGCAATGTCCGTAATTTAACGATCTTATGTAGAGGTGTCAAGTTATTTTTGTGCGGCGCAGCAAGTTAATTACGCCTTGAATACAAACAGATTTATAAGTGACCTACCGCACCGACTCAGCTTAAAACGTCGCGCGAGAATCCACCCACGCACAACCTAATGTCACGAAGCGGATGATCCCGTGACGACGGATCAGGCAAAGCCGGAGCCGTAAAGGGATCAGCCGCTGCAGAAGGAGTAATTCAATGAGCCTATTCAATTGGCTGAATAGGGATATGCATTTGCCCCTTGCGCAGTTCAGGGAAGGCTAAACGGCTCTCTGGTTGAAGCGTGACATGATCAATACGATATTTTGCTTGCAAATGCTTTTTAAGGCTCAGCAAGACCTGCGGCCAAAGCGCAAGAGCCGCAATTTCGATATGCGCCGACAAGGCTAACTTGCCGGAAGCCAAAGTCCAAATATGTAAATCATGAACACCCATCACATCTTTGATAGAAGCCATTCCCCGCCCCACAACTTGTAAATCAATGCTCCGCGGCACCCCTTCCATCAACACATGAATACTCTCAAGTAAAAGGCGAATGGTTGAGGTCAAAATCGAGGCAACGACTAACAAAGAAAGAATTGGATCAGCGGGAAGCCAACCGGTATACCAAATAATTGCGCCTGCCAAAATGGCGGCTACCGAACCCAATAAGTCACCGACAACATGAATCATTGCAGCACGAATATTCAGGCCATCACCTGCTCTTGCTAAAACCAAAGCAGTGGCAACATTTACCATTAAACCAATCGTAGCGATCACCATCACCGTTCCACCTTGAACAGGGGTGGGGTGCAATAACCGAGATACCGATTCAACGGCAATACCAATGACTACTGCTAGCATTAACAAAGCATTGAATGCTGCGGCCAATACCTCTGAACGAACCAGGCCATAGCTATGCTTATCACTAGGAGGACGTTGCGCCAGTTTGGCTGCAAAAGCTGCCATACCCAGCGCTAAGCCATCCGACAACATATGACCGGCATCAGAGAGTAAAGCCAAAGACCCCGACATCACGCCGCCCACTGCTTCAATGCCTGCAAAACCTATTGTCAGAATAAGAGCCAAAAGTAGAGCGCTGAATTCAGAAGGTGGAGCATGATGATGACCCGCATGTCCATGATCATGTCCGCTTTGATCGTGGTCATGATGCGCATGTCCGAGATGAGGATGGTTATGAATACCTTCATCCGCCCCAGAATGATCGTGCCGTGTATGAGCATGACCAGCAGGCTTGCTAGCGTGATGCGACTGATCCCGCGTCATACTGAACGCCATCCTTCCAAGGCAATGTGATTGAGTCTTCCAATTGCTTCTGCGTAGTGTTGGTCAGGATCAACAGAGGGGTTACGCGCTTGCAAGAGTGACAAGCGCTCAGAGGCGCCCACAGCGGGTCTTGCACCATCTAAATCTTCAAGCAGCAAATCAAGCGCCTCAGGGTCATTACACAGCAAGACCATGTCACAGCCTGCCCTAAAAGCCTTTTCAGCTCTTTGTGCAGGCGTTCCAACGCCCAGTGCGCCCACCATGGCCAGATCATCACTGAAAATAGCGCCCTGAAATTCGCACCTTTCACGTAATACATCCTGCAACCAGAAAGCAGAAAATCCAGCGGGCGCAGGATCCACTTTTTCATATAAAACATGCGCTGGCATCACTCCCCGCATCTTCTTTGACAACATTTTGAAGGGGACCAAGTCCATCACTTCTATGTCGGACATTGAGCGATCATCAATCGGTAAATCCAAATGGGAATCAGCGCGCACATAACCGTGACCTGGGAAATGTTTACCTATTCCACAACTCCCCGCAGCCTCTAATCCATTCATCAATGCCCCTGCAAGCGCAACCACATCCTCTGGCTTTCCAGAAAAAGCCCGATGCCCAATGATGGAGCTATTACCAAAATCAAGATCGAGTACCGGCGTAAAACTAAAATCCAAACCACATTCCAGCAACTCATGCGCCAACACAAATCCTACATCTTCAGCCACAAGCAAAGCTTTTTCTGGACTGTGCTGATATAAAACACCCAGTGTCGCCATCGCGGGAAGCGAAGAGAAGCCCTCTCTAAATCGCTGCACTCTTCCGCCTTCATGGTCAACCGCTATCAAGACTGGGGCTACACGACTACCCCGAATATCAGCCACTAAGGCTTTCAACTGATCGCGATTGCGGTAATTACGCGCGAACAAGATCAGTCCTCCCACCCTGGGATCTTGCAATTGCAAACGTTCAGAAGGCGTTAGGGTTTCACCACTGATATCAATCATCACTGGACCAAATACGTTCATGCACTTAAACCCTCTAAAACGACAAAAGCAATAGCAGCTTCTTTTTCATCACTCAATGAAAGATGCATATGGGCAATCCCCTTTTCTTTAAGATGTGACTGCAAATCACCATGAATCAGCAAATGTGGCTGCCCCAAATCATTATGTTGAATCGATACGGAGTGAAATCCCATAGGCGGACGAATACCGGTACCCAGGGCTTTAGAAAACGCTTCCTTAGCGGCAAAACGTTTAGCTAAAAAGCGCGCTGGAACAGTACTTGCCAATAAAAAGGGCCACTCTGTATCAGTCAAAATGCGACGGGCAAAGCGTTCCCCATGCTTATCCCAAATTTCAGCTACCCGAGGAATTGAAACCAAATCAACCCCAATCCCTCTGATCACCCGCGCGAACCCCCAGAAGAAAGGATCAAAGTCTTCATCTCGCGCACCGCATGCTCCCACCCCACAAATAGAGCATGAGCAACAATTGCATGACCAATATTCAATTCTCGGATATCTTGAAGTGCAGCAACTGGCCGCGTGTTGTGATAATTCAAACCATGTCCCGCATTCACTCTGAGGCCCAAAGCACTTCCATAGGCAGCCGCTTCTTTGAGTTTAGCTAACTCAGCAAGCTGTTCTTTTTCATGCTCAAGTTCCGCATAGTGCCCCGTGTGTAATTCAATCACGGGGGCACCCGCTGCAACAGCGGCATCAATTTGCGCATGGTCTGCGTTAATGAAAAGTGAAACGCGAATCCCTGCATCGGCTAGCTTAGAACATGCATCCTTCACGCGATCGAAATGCCCCACTACATCCAATCCCCCCTCTGTCGTAATTTCAGCTCTGCGCTCCGGAACCAAACAGGCATCTTGAGGACGGATGCGGGCAGCAATGGCGAGCATTTCGTCGGTTACAGCCATTTCTAAGTTCATCCGAGTAGTCAGAACTTCTCGTAAAATCTCAAGATCACGGTCTTGGATATGACGACGGTCTTCTCGCAAATGCAAAGTGATCGCATCGGCTCCTGCATACTCTGCGAGGAGCGCTGCTTGAACAGGGCTTGGATAACGTGTGCCTCTCGCCTGACGGAGGGTGGCAATATGATCGATGTTGACGCCAAATTGAATCACGGTAAGGAAATCTCTTTAAAAAGGGCTCGTGTATGAAGGTCCTGGCTACCTAGATGAAAGGCTAACACTTGGCGCATCAGGATTTTGGCTTGAGAACTGGTTAACGGATCAGACCAATCGTCAGCCGCCATGGCCAGCAACGCACCTCCTGAAAATTGTACTGCATTCGTTGTTCTGTCTGCGACTCTCGGGCCTTGCTGAGGATCAAAAAAGTAGACCTTGTCTTCCTGAACACGTTCATCTCGTCCAGCGACCAGATCTAATTGCAAACCATATCCGATCTCTCGTAACAGAGACAATTCAAAACGCCTCAATACAATTTGCTCTGCGACCCCTCGAGATAAATCTTGAAGAGTCTGTGCATAAACATCAAATAGAATGGGATGAGGATCATCTCTTGCCACTAAGCGCAGCATTAATTCATTGAGGTACAGTCCACAATACAGGGCTTGGCCATTTAATAATGGCTGCCATTCGCCCCAATCAGCATTGGATAAAGTACGAAGTTCGTTTTTACCAAACCATTCCAAATCCAAGGGCTGAAAAGCCCGCAATACGCCCCTGACCGTTGAACGTGGGCGGCGTGCACCTCTAGCCATCAATGCGATTCGTCCATGTTCTCTTGTAAGAACCTCTACAAGTAGACTAGTTTCTCGCCAAGGCAAAGTATGGAGCACATAGCCCGACGCATTGAGCTTACCTTTTCGCTCAGAACTCATGCCCCAAACTCTTCAGCACACGCTCGTCATCAGCCCAACCGCCTTTTACTTTTACCCACAACTCTAAAAACACTTTGCTGCCAAAAAGCTTCTCAAGATCTAAGCGAGCACGCTGACCAATTTCTTTCAGTTTTTCTCCATCACGTCCAATCACGATCGGTTTCTGATTATCTTGATCCACCAGAATGACAGCTTGAATTCTGCGCATGGTGCCTTCTATGGTGAAACTTTCAATAGAAACTGTCACGGCGTAAGGCAATTCATCTCCTAGCAAACGAAATAATTGCTCGCGAATAAACTCTGCCGCAAAAAAACGCTCATTGGCATCGGTCACATCATTTTCTTCGTACATCCACTCAGCCAATGGCAGTTGAAGCTGAATTTCACCCAAGAGAGGTGCAAGCTGGGTTTCTTTTTGAGCACTGATAGGAACAATGGCAGAGAAACGATTGAGCGCTCCCATCTGCGCCAGGAAAGGTAAAAGTCTTTCCCGGGGATGCACACGGTCAATCTTATTGATCGCCAAAATCGGCTTTATGCCAGCAGGTAATCGATCAAGAACACGCTGATCATCGGCATTAAATTTTAGAGCTTCAATCACCATGACCACTACATCGGTTTCGGCTAGCGTAGTTAACACAGAGCGATTCATGGCGCGGTGCAATGCATTAGCATGCTTAGTCTGAATACCTGGGGTGTCCACAAATACGAACTGAGCATGATCTTGGGTCAGGATACCTTTGATGCGATGGCGCGTGGTTTGGGGCTTTCGCGATGTGATGCTGAGCTTTTGCCCCACCAAATGATTGATAAGCGTGGATTTACCCACATTTGGCCTGCCGATAATGGCAACAGTACCGCAACGCTGTTCTTCAGGCGAAATACTCATGCGCTGGGATCTCTTAAAATTTGTTGTAGAACACCGTTAGCTGCATCCTGTTCTGCCGACTTGCGACTGTGCCCTTCTCCCTGAGAAGAGAGTGCAGGTTTCGTCAAAATACATTTCACAAAAAAAATGCAGTTATTAGGCAGGCCTTCTGTTTTAACAAGAAGGTACGAAGGCAGTGGGAGATTTTTGGCTTGCAGCCATTCTTGTAGTCGGGTTTTTGCATCTTTACTGGGGTGTAAGTCTTGAGTTTGATGAGCCAGAACCCAACTTCCCTCACGCTCATGGGGCACAATCAAGTTGCAAGCTATTTCAAACGCTGCTTGATATCCTCCATCCAAAAATATCGCCCCCATAATTGCTTCCAGTGCATCGGCCAACACTGCCGGCATAGCATGTACAGGGCCACTTTTAGCGACATCCTTGCGGACAATGAGTGCATCACCTAAGGCTAATGATCGCGCGACAGAAGCCAAATGATCCTTACAAACAAGCGCAGTACGCGCCACACTCAGATCACCTTCATCCCAATTAGGATGATCTTCAAAAAGTTTCTTGGAGATGACAGCCCCTAAAATAGCATCACCTAAAAACTCTAATCGTTGATTGTTTTCGCCATGCTCTGTGCTGTGAGTTAGCGCCAAAACCAGCCAATCCAATTTCTTGAACCTATAGCCCAAGCGATGCTGTAAGGATGGCAACGCTTCAGGGAGGCGAATCATTGAACGCCCACAAACACACAATACTGAGACGCCACAGAGCCATAAACCATTTAAGGAATGCGCGTTCCAATTCGCGAAAGTTCTCCAAAATTCCACCAAATCAAGAAGGCGCGACCCACGATATTTTGATCAGGCACAAACCCCCAATAACGGCTATCAGAACTACTGTCGCGGTTATCTCCCATCATGAAGTAGTTACCGGGTGGAACAGTGCAGACAAATCCATCACTGTTGTATTCACAGGCATCGCGATTGGGATAATCAATCACACGTGAGTTGTATAGCGTGGGTTGATCATTACGAATTTGAATAACGTGATGATGGGGACCTAAATCTTCTTCAAAGCGATCCGCATTCACAAATTCCTGAAGGCCAGTTCGAGCGTTAGCTCCCGCTGGAGTCACAATTTGCGCTTGACCGTTAATAGTCAGTCGTTTGTGTTTATATTCCACTACATCACCAGGCACGCCCACTACGCGTTTGATGTAGTCAGTAGTAGGATCTTGGGGATATTTGAACACCATGACATCGCCGCGTTGAGGGCTTCCCAGTTCAATAAAAGGACGATTGGTCACAGGCAAACGTAAACCGTAGGTGTATTTATTCACCAAAATAAAATCGCCAATTTGAAGCGTTGGGATCATGGATCCCGATGGAATTTTAAAGGGTTCCGCGATAAATGAGCGTACAAAAAAAACCACAAATATAACCGGGAAAAAGCTTCTTCCTAAATCCAACCATGCCGGCTCGATAAATACAAAGGGCTGGGCTTCCGTATTAAGAACAGGTAACTTAGATTTGAAATACACACGCTCGGCAAGCATCACCCCACCCGTCACAATGGTTGCAATGAGCAATGCTTCAGAAAAACCAAACCACTTTTGTAATACACCAAAACCGAGTGCGCCAACCAATAACCCTAACCATGCCAATTGCAACCACGATTGCACACTCTCTCGCTGAGTTGAGTTTCTGGCTGCAAAAAGATCCCAGCACGCTCCGGGAAAAGAAATCACCATCAACAAGATGGTTAGCCACTGTAAATCCATATTCTTTAGTCTCCCACCTGCAAGATCGCAAGAAACGCTTCTTGCGGGATTTCTACATTACCTACTTGCTTCATGCGCTTCTTGCCCGCCTTCTGTTTTTCTAGAAGCTTTCGTTTACGGGAAATATCGCCACCATAGCACTTTGCCAATACGTTTTTTCGCAAAGCCTTAATGGTTTCTCGCGCAATAATATGTGCGCCAATTGCTGCTTGAACTGCAACATCAAACATTTGACGAGGAATCAGTTCGCGCATTTTTGCTGCCAATTGCCTTCCTCTAAATTGGCTGGTACTGCGATGAACAATCAGCGATAAAGCATCCACCTTTTCACTATTGATCAAAATATCGAGTTTTACGAGATCAGAAGCTTGAAACTCTTTGAACTCATAGTCTAATGAAGCGTATCCGCGGCTAACCGATTTCAATCGATCAAAAAAATCCATCACCACTTCATTGAGCGGCATCTCGTAAGTCAGCATGACTTGCCGCCCTGCATATTGCATATCGCGCTGGGATCCCCGCTTTTGATTACATAAAGTCATCACTGCCCCAACATAATCTTGAGGCACCAACATCGTGGCCGTGATGATGGGCTCACGTATTTCTTCGATTTTGGAAGGATCGGGCATGCGCGAAGGGTTTTCGATTTCCTCCACCACACCATCTTTCATGACGACTTGATACACCACAGTAGGTGCCGTGGTAATCAGGTCCATATCGTATTCGCGCTCTAGACGCTCTTGCACAATTTCCATATGCAACAGGCCTAAAAAGCCGCAGCGGAAGCCAAAGCCTAAGGCCTGTGAGGTTTCGGGTTCATATTGAAGCGCAGCATCATTGAGCTTCAGTTTCTCAAGTGCATCGCGCAGCGCTTCGTACTGATTGGTCTCAACAGGGTAAAGCCCCGCAAACACTTGACTTTGGGCCTCTTTGAATCCGGGCAGCGCTTCTGTTGCTGGATGAGCAGCCAAGGTGATGGTGTCCCCCACCCGCGCCAGTTGAAGCTCTCGAATACCCGCAATCACAAAACCTACTTGCCCGGCAGAAAGCACTTCGCGTTGCTGCGACTTGGGCGTAAACACCCCAACTTGATCACAGAGTTGAATCGAACCAGTCGACATCAACTGAATTTTGTCCTTAGGCCGCAATTCCCCATCGACCACTCTGACCAACATGACAACACCCACATAATTATCGAACCATGAGTCGATGATTAACGCTTTTAAAGGGGCCCCAGGATCACCTTTTGGGGGAGGGATATGGGTGATTAATGCTTCAATCACATCCTCTACACCCAAACCCGTTTTAGCACTACAGGGCACCGCATCCGTTGCATCAATGCCTATGATGTCTTCAATCTCTTCTTTCACACGATCAGGTTCAGCCTGGGGTAGATCAATTTTATTCAAGACCGGCATCACTTCCACCCCTTGCTCTATTGCGGTATAGCAATTGGCAACGGTCTGGGCCTCTACCCCTTGTGAAGCATCCACCACTAACAGGGCGCCCTCGCAAGCAGCCAGTGAGCGCGAGACCTCGTAGGAAAAGTCGACGTGCCCAGGGGTATCGATCAAATTCAAAAAATAAATCTCACCATTCCGGGCACGGTAACGCAGAGCGGCCGTTTGAGCTTTGATGGTAATGCCTCGTTCTCGCTCAATATCCATCGAGTCGAGTACTTGGGCTTCCATCTCACGGTCAGATAACCCGCCGCATAATTGAATAATACGGTCAGCTAGTGTTGATTTGCCGTGGTCGATGTGCGCGATGATAGAGAAATTGCGTATGTGATTCATGGATTCAGGGAAGGGGCGAGCGGATATGGCTACCCATAGCGCTAGGACAAGGCAGTGCGCTGTTAAATGACAAGTTTAGCTGAAGCGGAGCAGAAACGCACTCAACGCCGCTTCATCCAAGCGATGGCGACAAATTTCGAACTCACCATGTTTTAGTACAGGGATGTGTTCCCCATATAATTCTTCCCATTCTTCATGTTCATCAAGATCTATCCATTCCACATAAACCGGAAGCCCTTGAATTTTTATAGAAAGGGCTTCCATCAAATCCGTACAGAGATGGCAATAAGTCCGGCCAAACAGTTGAAGTACAGTACTAGCTGAAATCTTATCCTGCATCTTTCTTTAGGGTAATGAAACGAGAAGAATCACCTCGGCGTACAAGAAGAGCAATGGCCTTCTTACCGCCCACCTCACCCAGTGTGCGATTGAATTGTTCAACTGAACTGATATCAACATTATTGATTGATAATATGACATCCCCAGACTGCAATCCGGCTTTGGCAGCAGCACCATTGGCATCTTCAATCAAAATTCCGCCTTTAATATCCAGTTCTTTCCTTTGATCATCTTTGAGGTTATTCACACTTAAGCCAATTTTCGTAGAGGGCGTATCCGCACCCTGCCGGCGAGATGCAGGTCGCATAGCGTTGGGTACCTCTGAAGGCATTTCACCCACTGCAAAATGTAACTGGGTGCTTTTCCCCTTGCGCCAAACGGTAACCGGAACATCATGGCCAGGCTTAGTTGCTCCTACTACTCTAGGCAAATCTTCGCGCGAGCGAATGGTTTTACCATCAAACTGAGTGATGATATCGCTAGGGAGCAATCCGCCTTTGTCTCCGGGCCCACCTTTCTCGACATTAGCAATCAAAGCGCCTTGTGGGCTAGAGAGACCAAAAGAATCCGCGATGTCTTGTGTCACATCCTGAATCACTACGCCTAGCCAGCCACGAGTAACATGACCTGTATCCCGTAACTGCTTCGAGACATCTAAGGCAACGTCAATGGGAATAGCAAACGACAGCCCCATAAACCCGCCAGTACGGCTATAAATTTGGGAGTTGATGCCCACAACCTCCCCTTTCATATTAAATAGCGGACCGCCTGAATTGCCTGGATTGATAGGCACATCAGTTTGAATAAACGGGACCAATGTTTCTTGAGGTAATGAGCGCCCTTTAGCACTCACGATTCCCTTAGTAACAGTGCTCTCAAATCCAAATGGAGAGCCAATTGCAATCACCCATTCGCCTACTTTAAGTTTTTCAGCGTCACCCATTTTGACTGGCTGCAAACCGGTTGCCTCAATTTTAATGAGTGCAACATCCGTTTTACGATCTGACCCAATCACTTTGGCAATGAGCTTGCGTTTATCAGTCAGACTCACCGTAATTTCGTCTGCATTCTGCACCACGTGCGCATTGGTCAAGACATAACCGTCTGCACTAATGATAAAACCCGAACCCAGTGAATGCTGATCCTCTCCGCCTCCGTTTCCACCGCGCCCATCGCCATTGCCGCCCCCGTTTCCGCGGGGCATACCGGGCATCCCACCCGGGGGAACTGGAATCCCATAATGTTTAAAAAAATCTTGCATCGCGTCTTCATTCTGCTCACCTGCCTTAGGTGCTTGTGTGGTGCTGATATTCACTACAGATGCTGATTGTTTCTCAACAAGATCCGTGAAATCCGGCAAGCCCTCAGCTTTTGATATCACTGGTGCAAACAACAATGCAGTGACTAAAATGAAACGACCCAACATAAGATATTCCTCCGTTCTTACAATTACATAAAAATCAAACGATTACTTTTTCAGCAGCCCCGCCGATTTAGCAAGCTGAGCCACGGTGGCAGGGGGGACTTCCCCGATGGCGGTGACCTGTTGGTCTCCTACTCGAGTAGAGTAAAAGCTCAACGCCCCTCGGCGTGATTCGGTTGTCATTGAATTGCTTCGGGCGGGCTCAACAAATACCGAAACTGTGGCCAAACCATCTGAATAGACCATTTGAATCAAGGGTGAACTGCGACCTTCTGCTCCACGATGCATTTCTGTCACCTTATGAAACCCTTGAGGAGGATTACTGACAACCCAAGCAATTTCTTGATCTTGCGATAGGCCACTGCGATCCCATGTCCAACCCGATCCATTCCAACTAGGTTTAAGTTTTGCAGCGTCAAGTCCTCCATCTGCAATGAACTCAGTAAACGTAAACACCTGGAGCACACCTCTCGGGCTATCCTCCATGCTCGCTCTCAATATCAACCCCGTCTGACTATCTGCGCACAGTCGGTAGCTGAACCTAAAGCCATCTTTGGGGTCTAGACGGATTAAGCGACACTCCCGTCCCGCTACCCGATCAGTGCCTGCAAAACTCAAGTTATAAAACTCTTTTAACTGTGTAGGCGATTCCGATAACAGGGCTGGGAAAAACCGGCGTCCCTCAATGCGATCCAGTTTGACCATATGATTTTCTGGAAGATAACAAGCAATATGGTCATTTTCACGAATAATTTCTCGAGGAGGCCCATCCAAGGACTCCAGTTTTCCATGTTCTCCCTCAGCGTCGTTGATATGCATGATGCGGGAAGTTTCAGACTTACCGTCGTGACTGAAGGTGTACACCCCAGAATATGTCATGCTTTGAGATGAATGAACCGCGCGCACCAACCAATCTGTTGGATCAGTCGTCCTTCCTCCCTCTGCCCAAGACAAACCAGTCACAAAGCTTAGTGCGAAAAGCGTTAGGATGTGGCGCAAAATAATGGGTTTCATCGTCCCAGAGGACCCTCTGTCAACTCAGTCGAAAGAAAGGCGGCGCGTTGTAAACCCGGAACAGCAACTTCACGATGCAAGTCCACATAGCGATCTATTTCAGCAGGATCGGACGAACGCGAATCTGCCACAATAAAGTGACTACGATCAAGCAATTCAGAGGCGACAACACGAACAGGTTCGGAGAACTGTTGAACGCTCAGGCCTATTGCAAGCGTGGCTAAGGATGCTGCAAGAGCCAAAGGAACCCAGCGACGAGAAGAGATTTTTTTATCTTGAAACTTTTGCGAACTCTGCTCGGCAGCAATGACAGCCAAAGCACGCTGCGCACCTTGCACACCCACATTGGACAGGGGTTCATTTTGTCTTAAAGACTCGCCAATCATGCTAAACAATTCCCACTCGTCTAATAATTGCGCGTTTTGATCTAAAGCCCTTAAAACTCGCATTGCACCCAACTCGTCCATCTCACCGTCATGCAACGCAGATAAATCTTCTCTTAGCTTTTCCATCACCATCTCCGATCTTTGGATGTTTCTAATTGCGGCCTAAGGCGTATCGCGATCGCTTCCCTGGCACGAAATATCCTGGAACGAACCGTACCTATGGGGCATGCCATTAACGTCGCGATTTCTTCATAACTGAGGCCGTCGATCTCTCTTAAGGTAATGGCAGTCCTTAATTCTTCTGGTAAAGCGGCCATACTTGCATTCACGGTTTCGGCAATTTGCTTACTCATCAGTTCCGCTTCTGGCGTGTTCATGTCCCTGAGTTGATCAGCATCATCAAAGTTTTCAGCTTCTTCGCTATCAAACGGGGTGGACGTTGGAGCACGACGACCCAGTGAAACCAAATGGTTTTTAGCGGTATTAATTCCAATCCGATACAACCACGTATAAAAAGCACTATCTCCCCGGAATGATCCTAAAGCGCGATAGGCCTTGATAAACGCCTCTTGGGTGACATCTTCCACCTCGGCAGGATCGCGAATCATGCGGCTCAACAATCTTCCAAGCTTGCGCTGATATTTCATCACCAAAAGCTCAAAAGCTTTCTGATCGCCACGCTGAGCGCGCTCGACCAAAACTTGGTCGGCTACGCGATCAGAACTGACTGAAGGTGAAGGAGGAGGAGAAGATTCTGCGTTCAATTCTTTACGATTATCCTGAAGTGCCGGCGGGAGTCGAAACCCGATCGGATTAAAAGTCTCATAGTACAGGCTAGCCATCTTTTCCCCCTTGAAATTTACTACTATGAAAAAGACATCGGGGGAGCACAAATGGTTCCCAAAATGGATGCGCGGCCCTTCAAGGAAGCAAAACTCCTAAACTAAGGCCGCTATAATGCCAAAGATTAATGAAAAGTGAGTGGAAGGATGTCTGATAGAGAAAGTATGGATTACGACGTGGTCGTGGTAGGTGCGGGCCCCTCTGGCTTGGCTTGCGCAATTCATCTCAAACAGTTGGCAGTGGCAAAAGGCCAAGATATTTCTATTTGTATTTTGGAAAAAGGCGCTGAAGTGGGCGCGCATATTCTTTCCGGTGCCGTCATTGAACCGCGCGCCCTTGAGGAATTATTCCCCAACTGGGAAAGCTTGGGGGCCCCCTTACATACCCCGGCAAATAAAGACCGTTTTTTGTTGCTAGGTGAGCGCTCAAGTTGGACTTTGCCAACTCCCCCACAAATGCACAACGCTGGTAATTTTATTATTAGCTTAGGAGAGCTTTGCCGCTGGCTCGCCGGGCAAGCAGAGCAACTGGATATCGAAATCTACCCAGGTTTTGCGGGGGCTGAACTTTTGTTGGATGAAAAAGGGGCTGTTTGTGGCGTGGCCACAGGAGATCAGGGCATTGGCAAGGACGGCCAACCAACCACACAATTTCAGCGCGGAATGGAACTGCGCGCCAAACAAACTGTATTTGCTGAAGGCTGCCGGGGTTCTCTAACCAAGATGTTATTTGAACGCTTTAACTTGCGTGAAGGCGCAGATCCCCAAACATATGGTTTAGGCATTAAAGAACTGTGGGAAATCAGCCCAGACAAAAGCCAGCCAGGAAATATTACCCATACAGTAGGTTGGCCATTGCCTTCTGACACCTATGGGGGGAGCTGGCTATACCACCTTAAAGACAACCTGGTTTCAGTAGGCTTTGTAGTGGGCCTAGACTATCGCAATCCTTATCTCTCCCCCTTTGAAGAGTTTCAGCGCTTTAAAAACCATCCATCCATACGTCCATTATTTGAAGGGGGACAGCGCATTTCATATGGAGCACGTGCCTTATCTGAAGGAGGCATTCAGTCCCTACCCAAACTGACCTTTCCGGGAGGATTGCTGATTGGAGACACAGCGGGCTTCTTAAACGTACCCAAGATCAAAGGTACGCATACCGCAATGAAATCAGGAATTGAGGCCGCCGCTGCACTTTTAGATTTTTTTGCATTGACGGAGTCAAAACAAAATGAAAGCGGTCAGGAGGCCATCACCTATCCTGAGCGCCTGAGACAAACTTGGCTTTGGGACGAGTTACATACCGTTCGCAATATCCGTCCCTCGTTCCGCTGGGGGCTTTGGGGTGGGATGGCCTACTCTGCCATTGATACCTATTTGTTTCGCGGTCGAGCACCTTGGACCTTTCGCCAGCATGCAGATCACACCCAACTTATTTCTGCGGATGAAGCCCAAAAAATTGACTACCCCAAACCAGATGGCATAGTGAGCTTTGATCGCCTAAGCTCTGTATTTTTATCCAATACCAATCACGCTGAAAATCAACCCGTTCACCTTAAGTTGAAAAATCCTGAACTTGCGATCGATCTAAATTTTGCGCGCTTTGATTCACCAGAACAGCGATATTGTCCAGCCGGTGTTTACGAAATTATTCGAAGCGAAAATACTGCACCGCGTCTAAGCATCAATGCCCAAAACTGCGTACACTGTAAATCGTGTGATATCAAAGATCCGTCTCAAAATATTGACTGGTCCGTCCCGGAGGGCGGCGGGGGCCCCCACTACGCCGCGATGTAAAGTGTGCGATATTTAATGTAGTGGAATGAAACCAACAATCACCGCACGCGATGACTAATGAGGAGCGTCCCATGAAAAAAGTAAGTCATTTAATCGAAGGTAAAGAAGGTAATGTTTGGCGTGTTGCACCAACGGATTCAGTCCTGACGATGCTAAAAGTTCTAGCAGAAAAAAACGTGGGTGCCTTGGTGGTCATGGATGGGGACGCATTGGTGGGAGTGATTTCTGAACGCGATTACGCACGTAAGGTGGTTCTCAAGGGAAAAAACTCTACCGAGACCAAAGTGTCTGAAATCATGGTGGAAGACGTCTTATATGTCACACCAGAACATTCCGCCGAACAATGCATGAATCTAATGACTGACCGGCACATACGCCATCTTCCCGTCGTAGATCATGGCAAGGTGATTGGTATGATTTCTGTAGGGGACTTGGTTAAAAATACTCTGAACGAACAAAAGCAAACGATTGAGCAACTCGAAAGCTATATCCGCGGCGGATAATCAAAGACCTCAGCATCAGTGCTTTGAATTTGTCTCTCATCAACTTGAGGGGCATGCGCTTCGTCTGCACTATCGGCTTACAGGGGGACCAGATGCAGATCAGTCCTTCTGTGAGCTACTTTCTTTACCTGAAACCCTTCCTGCCCCTAACCCCGCTGATCCTTTAATACAGGCCCTTCTCAGGGCGTGTTTATTCTCTTTTGGTGTTTCATATTTCAAAGCAGCGCTTCCCAAAAACATCTTAGGGCCCGCTATTTCTAGCGATGAGGCTGACTTTTGGAATCTGCTGTATAGCGAAGGGATGGGGGAGTTCTATTATAGAAATGGCCTTCCTATTCCAGATACAGTTGGATTTGAGGCTCTGGTTGATCGCTCCCTACCTTCCCATACCTTACTGTCAGCACACCGCTCCAATCACGAGCGAGCTCTTGTTTTGATCGGGGGCGGAAAAGATAGCGCCCTGGTTGCAGAGATCGTTCGTGAAAGCGGAATTGAAGCCGAGGCCCTCTCGCTGGGCAACTCTCCTTGGATGGAATGCTCTGCTCATGCTTCCCAACTCAAACTTCACCGAATTGGAAGGCAGATTGATCCAGCATTACTTGCACTCAACGCAAATGGAGCTTGGAATGGGCATATTCCCATCTCAGCGTTGATTGCCGCCCTATCTTCACTCATCTCTCATGCCGCAGGGTTCAGCGATATTTTAGTAGGCAATGAGCGCGGTGCTGATGATGCCAATACCGTATGGGAAGGTCGCGAGATTAATCATCAATGGAGCAAATCGTCACTGTTTGAAAAACAATTTCAAAATTGGTGCTCAAACCATGCACCCGGTGCACCTCGCTATGCAAGCCTTCTTCGCCCACTTTCAGAAATTAGAATCGCTGCTCAGTTTTCTAAATGTAAAAATCAGCTCAGTGCGTTTACCTCATGTAACCGTAATTTCCGCATCAATGCTGACGAGCGCCCTGCCCGTTGGTGTGGCAAATGCGCAAAATGTACTTTTGTAGCGTTGATTCTTGCCCCACATTTAAGTGACACCGAGCAACTCGCTATTTTTGGCCAAGAGATTCTCGCCCATCACGACAATGAACCGCATCTTCAGGCATTACTTGGACTCAGCGCAGTCAAGCCTTGGGATTGTGTAGGCACAGCAAAAGAATGTTGGCTGTCCTTACTTCAACTTCATCGTCAGGGGCGTTTGCCAGCTTCGCTCAATCCTCTTGTTTCCCTTGCCCCAAACGATCTCACTGGCCTTGGTTTTGATCAAGCATGGGCTGAAGAATGGCATATTCACCCTAGCCCGCTTCTTTCTGCACCATGGCAAACACGTCTTCATGCGTATCTCAACGCTCATTAATCAACCCATTCTGCTTCTGGGGGCAGGGAAGGAGGGCTTGGCAACTTTAGCTTTGCTGCGATCCCGTGGGCATCAAGCGCAAGTTCTGATAGCAGGAGATCACCTTACCGATTCGCTGCCGGAGGGCACCCGCGCCATTCCCCATGAAACACTTTTACAATCACTCACCTCACAGACTGTAGCGATTCGATCTCCTGGGTTTTCTCCACACCATCCCTTAAGAAGGGTATTAAATGGTTGGGCAGGGGAACAAACCACTGCAACCAACCTCATGCTGGCAGAGCTCAACGCGGCGCAGATCGATGTGATTGGTGTGACCGCATCCAAAGGAAAAAGTACCACCAGTTCCATGCTCACCCAGATGCTGCAAGAAAGTGGCCGAAAGGCCAAGCTGGTAGGAAATATCGGAATTCCTGCACTCTCTCAACTAGATGAAATTCTGCAGGATCGCCCCATCGTTGTGATGGAGATGTCGAGCTATCAATGCGACGACTTGCTCCCTCATCAGGGTCCCAACTATGCTGTTTTTGGGCGACTATTTCCAGAACACTTGGATTGGCATGGAGATCTGCATCACTACTATGCAGCAAAAACTAAATTGCTGGCATCACTCCCCGACGGCGGCCAAGCCTTTGTGGATGCGCTTACGATCCAGACCCTACATTTACATGGTTTATTCCTCCCCGCCCAGCGAGCAGAAATCACCTTGAGTCTCATCAACACTCCACATGGTCTGCACTTTGCATCGGGCCTGTTTTTAGATGGCGATGCGCCCCTATGCTCGGATGAGGGGATGTTAATACCCGGCCAGCATAATAGGGACAACGCGTGTTTGGCTTTTGCAACTGCACGCGCATTGGGTGCTGAACTCAGGGATTTCCAAAACGCTGTCCGCCAATTTTCTGGCCTTCCTTTCCGCCTTCAGTATGAAGGGCAATATTCTGGAATACATTGGATCAATGACAGCATATCCACTGCTCCCGAGGCCGCTTGTGCAGCCCTCGAAGCCTTCGGAAAGGGAGGAACGGCTACGCTGATCGTTGGCGGTCAAGATCGCGGTTACGACTACAGTTCTCTCATAGAATCAATAGAGATGTTTCAAGTCCCAAATGTCATTCTGCTTCCTGAAAGCGGCCCTACCATCGGCCAGCTAGCTCAAGCCGCTTCTTTTAAGAATCCTATCGCGCCAGTTTCAACAATATTTCATTCTGCCCAAAGCCTATCTGAAGCAGTGCAACTAGCAGCTAAGCTCACTCCCATGGGCGGCCGGTGCGTATTCTCACCGGCAGCGCCTTCCTATCATCAATGGTCAGGATTTGAAGCCAGGGGAAAAGATTACAGAAGCTGTATTGATTTGCTCACAGAGTTGAAACCAAGCTGAGTTAATGTAGTCAATTGAGCACGATAAACGGATCAATACCAGCATGTTGCAAGTCACTGGGGTGTGCAAATCATTTGCAGGCCCGCAAGGACATAGAGTTCTTGACAACCTAAATCTTCGAATATACCCAGGTGAGTATGTGGCCATATTAGGCGCATCTCGATCAGGAAAATCTACGCTTCTGAACGTCTTAGGCGGACTACTGCGTGCCGATTCCGGAAAAATTATCATTGAAGAAATAGACATCGAAGCCCTATCTGACCTTGAACGCGCCTCATTAAGAAAACATCGGATTGGCTTCATTTTCCAAGCATTCCATCTCTTGCCGCATTTAAGTGCTGGCCTCAATATCGCTCTCCCATTACAACTTGATGGTATTCCCAGAACTCAAGCGCTTCAACGCGCGCAGGAGCTGATGGATCAAATTGGCTTAGGCGATCGTATGACTGCCCTCCCCAGCGAGCTGTCTGTAGATCAGATTCAACGTATTTCCGTAGCACGCGCATTGGCGCATCAACCCGCTCTTATTTTGGCTGATGAGCCCACAGCCTATCTTGATTCTGATGTGGGTCTCAAAATGTTGGATGTACTAAGGGAACAGTTGGTGATGAATCAATCCATCGGTATTTTAATGACACAGGACTTAGAATCCGCCAAGACGGCTGACCGTATTCTTATCTTAGAAAAGGGTCAACTTTCTCCCTTTGAGAGTGAGATGGGATAATCTGAGCGTTACATTGCTTATTGTGTCTTCATCTAGCTTAAAGGTTCAGATTGACTTTTTCCTCCTCACCCCTATCAGAAATCGTTGCACCCCGCCCACATAAACGACCCTATACACATCGCTGTATCGATGGAATTCGTGAGGACTCCTATCAATGGCTGCGTGATGATTCACGCGAAGACCCTGAAGTACGCACCCATCTTGAAGCAGAAAATGCATATTTTGAAGCGCATCGGGCGCAGTTTAAGGACTTAGAAGATACCCTGTATCACGAGATGCTAGGGCGCATAGAAGAAGACGATAGCACCCCTCCCTCATGCTGGCATGGGGATTGGTACTATAGCGTGACGCACAAGGGACAAGCCCACGCAATTGAAATGCGAAAACGAGGCAGCCTCGATGCCCCAGCAGAAGTATTGATCGACCCCAATATTCGCGGGGAGGGCCTGCCCTTTTACGAAGTGGGAAACTGGACGGTCAGCAGTAATGGCCGCTATCTGGCATGGGCGGAAGATACGGTAGGACGCAGGCAATACACCCTTCGCTTTCGTGATCTGCTGAAGGGCGAAGATCTTCCCGACACCATCCCTGATTGCGGCAGTAGCATGGCCTTTGCCAGTGACGGCTTAACGCTCCTGTACGTTTTGAATGAACCCACTACCCTGCGTAGTTATCGCGTGATGCGCCATGTGATTGGTGGGCGGGTTGATCGAGATAAAGTCGTTTACGAAGAGTGTGATGAATCCTTTTATACGGATGTTCAGCTTTCTACTTCAGAACGCTTCTTGATGATTTGCTTGTCGAGCACGGTCTCGGATGAAGTGCGCGTCCTACCAGCAAATAACCCACGCAGTCGGCCCAAGGTCATTGCTCCACGCTGCCGAGATATCCATTACGAAGCGGATCACATGGGGCAGTGCTGGGTCATCCGTACCGACTGGCGCGCCCCGGATGGTCGCCTCATGGCGGTTCCGGAATGGCAAATAGGCTCGCGCGATCACTGGCAAACCCTATTACCTGCAAAGCGCGGACTGATGCTGGAGAGCTTTGAACTCTTTCGGGATGCCATCGCACTGGAAGAAAGGATCAACGGAACAAGTCGTATCCGCTTACTGGATTGGTCGCTAGAAGAACTGCATCGCATAGACCCGCAGGATGAGGCCGGTACCTTAGCGCTGGATTCTAACCCTGACCCCACCAGTCAACGCCTACGCTATAGCTATTCATCGCTGGTTACCCCTGATCAGATTCGCGAATACGATCTTGCCACGCACACAGATACCTTACTCAAATCTCAGATTCTGCCTTCGGGCTATGAGCGTTCGCAGTATCAAGCCTTACGCTTGTGGGCACCCGGTCGCGACGGTTCGCAGATCCCGATTACGCTTTTAAGTCGGGCCAATCACCCCAAGGATAGAACCGGGGCGCTGCTCGTGTACGGCTATGGCGCCTATGGCTATACGATCGACCCCGACTTTAGAATCAGTGCCCTTTCCTTAGCCGATAGAGGCGTAGCCTTTGCAATTCTGCATATTCGCGGCGGCGAGGATTTAGGTCGGCATTGGTATGACAATGGCCGAATGATGAACAAGGTCAACTCGTTTCATGACTTTATCGATGCCACTGATTGGCTGGTGCAAGAAGGTTGGGCTGCACCACACAGAGTGTGCGCTGAAGGCGGAAGTGCAGGTGGATTGCTGATGGGCGCGGTAGCCAATTTACGCCCCGATCTCTATCGCGCCATGATTTTGCAAGTACCGTTTTTAGATTGTCTGAGCACGATGGAAGATGCTTCGCTTCCACTCACTACCAACGAATACGATGAGTGGGGCAACCCCGAGAAGCCGCATCACTATCGCTCTATCGCCCGTTGGAGTCCTTACGACAATTTGAAAGCTGCACCGTACCCTCAGATGTTTGCTACCACCGGTTTGCATGACTCACAGGTGCAATACTGGGAACCCGTGAAATGGATCGCCAAACTACGCGATCTCAAAACTGACCCTTATCCTGCCCTGCTGCATGTCGATCTCACCGCCGGTCACGGTGGCCCCTCAGGCCGCTATGCCCGCCTGCGCGAAATTGCCACCGATTATGCGTTCGCCTTGCACTGCCTTCAGGCAAACTCATCGTCTAGATAGCCCCAAAAGCTGGGGTGCCCTAGGGGTCAGAAAGCGTTAGGGGGAAAGTCAATAATAGATTGGCCGCCCTGCGTGAGGGTGGCAAGTAGGCCTTCGTTTTCGGAGAGGACGTGAAACGCAAAGAAGTGGGCGGTGCGAATCTTGGCTTCAAAGAAGTCGATATCTCCCTCTTTTGCACTGAGGTGTTGGGCTGAGTGTTGCGCCGCCTTCGCCATCATGACCCCACCCAGCACGTTTCCCGTAAGCTTCAGATAGGGCCACGCACCTGCAAATATCTCGGGGTGACGGGATCGATCAACACTGGTGGCAACGACCCATTCTGTCGCGCGCTTGAGGGTGTGCACAGCCACCATGGCAGCATTCAATATGACTTTTAGCTCTGAAAACAATTTGAGCGAAGACGCGTCGCAGGCCTTTAAAGATGCCTCTATTTGGCTGCCTTCCAACTCATGGGCTGCTGACAAATGCGCAGATAACTCTTGTTCTAGCTCTGCAAGCAATGCGAACATGGCACGACCTTGATCGCGCATCACTTTGCGTCCAATGAGATCATTACATTGAATACCGGTCGTGCCTTCATAAATTGAGGTAATGCGTGCATCGCGAAGAAACTGGGCGGCTCCGGTCTCTTCGATATAGCCCATGCCCCCATGTACTTGAATCCCCAGCGAGGCCATATTCACGGCCATCTCGGTATTCCAGGCTTTGATCACAGGGATGAATACATCCACACGCGTCTGATAGTCAGCGCGCACGCTCGCATCAGGATGATGCGCAGCCAGATCCAAATACAGCGAACCCTGATACGCCATCGCCCGTCCTGCTTCTACGTGAGCGCGCATCGTCAGTAGCATTCGACGCACATCCGGATGCCCAAGGATGGACGAGCGTTGATGAGAGTCTGTGCCCGTCGGTGTGCCCTGCACGCGCTCGCGTGCGTACTTCAAGGCATGTTGATAGGCGGCCTCGGCCAAGCCTACACCTTCCATCCCCACTGAAAACCGGGCTGCGTTCATCATGATGAACATGTATTCCAGACCGCGGTTTTCTTCACCCACTAAGTAGCCCATCGCCCCGCCTTGATCCCCGTAGGCCATCACACAGGTGGGACTGGCATGGATACCCAGTTTATTTTCTAGCGAGACACAGTGCACATCGTTTCTTGCCCCAAGACTTCCATCCTCATTCACCAAAAATTTCGGTACAAGAAAGAGCGATATGCCTTTGATGCCTGCGGGTGCACCAGGCGTGCGTGCAAGAACTAAATGAATAATATTGGAAGTAAAATCCTGCTCGCCATAAGTAATGTAAATCTTCTGACCATGCAGCAGATAATGATCACCGTTTGGAATGGCTTTGGTGCGCAGTGCAGCCAAATCCGAACCTGCCTGCGGTTCGGTTAAGTTCATGGTGCCAGCCCATTCTCCGCTGACCATGCGAGGCAGGTATTGCTGTTTGAGCGCCTCTGATCCAGCAATATGAATAGCCTCAATCGCCCCTTGGGTGAGCAGCGGGCACAGCGTGAAGGCCACATTACTGCCATGCCACATCTCACTGACTGGAGTGCCAATTGCGCGCGGCAAACCCTGGCCTTCAAACTCTTGAGGGGTAGCGATGCTGTTCCAACCCGCTTCAACAAATTGCTGATAGGCCTCTTTAAATCCCGGGGGAGTGGTCACACTGCCATCATCAGATCGTATCGAACCGATACGATCTCCGATTGCATTGAGGGGTGAAAGCACCCCTTCAGCAAAACGAGCCGCTTCATCTAGGATTTGATCCAACAGGTCGGGCGTGATCTCTGCCCACTGTGGTAATTCGGCTAAACGTTTCAGGCCCACCAACTCGTGAACCAGAAAGCGCATCTCCTTTAACGGAGCGCGATAGGCACTCATCCTAGAGATTCATCATCGCGGGGCCACATTCACACTTATAAAGCAGCACCCATCAGAGCGCGGCCGTGAGCTCCGGTATGGCTTGGAAGAGATCTGCGACCAGACCGTAATCCGCCACCTGGAATATAGGTGCATCAGGGTCTTTGTTGATCGCCACAATCACTTTGCTGTCTTTCATGCCGGCCAAATGCTGCACAGCTCCTGAGATTCCAACTGCAATATACAACTCCGGCGCGACAATCTTGCCGGTCTGCCCCACTTGATAGTCATTGGGAACATAGCCCGCATCGACTGCCGCACGTGAGGCGCCAATAGCGGCACCCAACTTATCCGCCAAGGCTTCGAGCATCTGAAAGTTTTCACCACTCTGTAGGCCGCGTCCACCCGATATCACCACACGTGCCCCTGCTAGCTCAGGACGATCAGAACTCGCCAAGTCGCGAGATTTAAATTGAGATAAGCGCACAGCAGCGCATGCTTCAATTTTCACAACGCTAGCATTTCCCCCTTGAGCAGCGGTAGCTTCAAACGAAGTGGGGCGCACACTCAATACCTTCTTGGTTTCAAGTGTTTGAACCTTAGCCAAAGCATTACCTGCATAGATCGGCCGCACAAAGGTATCGTTAGACTCAATCGCCAAAATATCCGTGATCGGTGCGATATCCAGTAAGGCTGCCACACGCGGCAAAAGGTTTCTGCCAAACACTGTAGCGGGTGCGATGAGGGTCGTGAAGTCTGTGGCGAGCTTTTGAATCAGTACTGCCATCTCTTCAGCCAATTGTTCGGCATAATGCGGCGCATCGGCATGCAGGACTTGATGTACGCCCACCACTAGCGAAGCCTCTTGCGCGGCCATGTCCGCTCCATAACCCGCAACCAATACACTGACAGGTTCACCCAATTGAAGGGCAGCAGCGATCGTATTGAGCGTACTGGCGCGTAAGGTAAGATTGGAGTGTTCTGCAATAACTAAAGTCGTCATTAGATCACCCTCGCTTCGTTACGTAGTTTTTCAACCAGCTCAGTGACGCTATTCACTACGATGCCGGGTTTTCTGACAGGCGGATCAGAGACCAGCAAAGTTTTAAGTCGCGGGCTAGGATCGACACCCAGATCAGCCGGCAACAGGGACTCAATGGTTTTTTTCTTGGCCTTCATGATATTGGGCAAAGTGGCATAGCGCGGGGTGTTCAATCGCAAATCTGCGGTGACAATCACAGGCAAAGAGGCCTCTAAGGTTTCTAAGCCCCCATCAATTTCTCGCGTCACCGTGGCATGATCGCCGGCAATTTCTAATTTGAAGGCATTGGTGGCTTGCGCCCACCCCAATAAAGCGGCCAACATTTGGCCCGTTTGATTGGCATCATCATCAATCGCTTGCTTACCTAACAATACCAGGCGTGGTTGTTCTTTTTGCACGAAGGCTTTTAAGCATGTTGCAACCGCAAGGGGCTGCAACTCAACATCCGTCTCAATCAACACTACGCGATCAGCACCCACCGCCAGCGCAGTGCGTAAAACATCCTGGCAAGCCTGTGTTCCCAGAGTAACCGCAATCACTTCAGAAACTATCCCCGCCTCTTTCAGGCGAACAGCCTCTTCTAAGGCGATCTCATCAAAGGGGTTCATCGACATTTTGACATTGGCGGTTTCAACCCCAGTGCCATCTGTCTTCACACGAATCTTGACGTTGTAATCTATTACGCGTTTCAGCGCGACGACGACTTTCATTGCTGCTCCTGAACACCTATTCGCTAACCTTTTATTTTACCTCAAAGTAGGCCGCTCATTCAGCTACTGATGCTTGTTTTAAAAGGAGATGAGGCGGCCATCAGCCATCTCAACGCGGCCTTATACTGGCTTTAGCAGCTAGGCATGCTCCGCCAAAAACTGCTGGATGGCGGCAATTTGATCGGCTTGCTGCAAAGAAGGGGCATGACCGCAGCCTTCAAAGGTCATTGCACGTGCATCGCTGCGCGTGCTCAACATCCGCTTGAGGGTATCTTCAGTCAATAAGTTAGAGGCCGCGCCGCGCAGCACCAAGGTGGGTACTTTTCCCGCAGTCCAAATTGCAGACATATCTCTGTCTTCAATGGGCTTGAGAAATACCTTCGCAATGGCGGGATCGTAGCGCAGAAACCATTCTCCGCTGGCAGCTTGATAGGCCGAATGTTTGGCCATTTCCATCCAATGCCCATCCGGAACCGGACCAAAAGCAGCATGGATCACGGCCAGATACCGCCCTACTTTTTCTAAGCTATCAAACGCTGCGGCCTTCCCCACATATTCCGCTAAGCCACGCAATGCATCACCAGGAATGAAAGAACCAATATCGTTCATCACCAAACTGCGAAAAGGATGATTGGGCATGGCTGCCATCATCATTCCCATTAAGCCCCCCATCGAGGTACCCACCCAATGCACACGTTCTACATTAAGTCTGGCCAATAACAGCGAGGCATCAACCACATATCTGGGATAGTTATATTCATCTGGGTGATCAAGCCGGTCGCTTAAGCCCCTGCCCACCACATCCATGCAGACAACGCGATAACGCGGAGCCAATGCGCGGGCTAGGGTGTCGAAATCACGGCTATTGCGGGTGAGACCATGCACACAGACCACCACATCAGGATTGTGTTCATCGCCCCACTCTAAATAGGCAATACGCTTCCAACCCGTGAAGCTCGTTGCTAATAAATACTGTTGGCGGGGTTCTTGTTCAGTTGATTGAGACATGATGATTTTCCAGTCATTAGGGGCGCGGGTCTGTATGACGCACGCGTAAAATTTTATGCGGCATGACCAGTATATCGACGGGAACGTCATGCGGTTCATGGGGAACTTGATCTACCAACTGCTCAGAAAAAAAGGCAGAAACACGCGGGGCGACCAGCTTATGGTCAGACAGCAGGCGATCATAAAACCCTGCGCCATACCCCATGCGATTCCCATAAAGATCAAATGCCACCCCAGGCACCAAAACAAAATCCAGCTTGGCAGGTTCAATTTCTGGGCAGGATGAAGGATCTGGTTCACGCAGGCCCCAAACTCCCGAGACAAGATCCTGCTCTAAGGATTGTATCTGGCGTATTTCGAGTCTGTTTTCTGCTTTCAGGATGCGGGGCAAGACCACCACTTTTTCCATGGACAATGCAGCCTCTACGAGAGGGGTGGGGTTAAATTCTGTTTTGATGCCCAAATACAAAAGTACAGTCTTGGCTTTTTTCCATTCCGGCAATGAAGAAATGTTCACCAAGAGATCTACCGTGTGGGCTTGATGCGTATCCTGGCTGATGGCATCTCGCTGAGCCAGAATCTCCTGACGTAGACTATTTTTTGAAGTCGACATATTCATTCTCTCAAGACCAATCAGCTATTGCTTGATTGGGTAGCTTGCCTCCAAGTGACCGATTGCATTTCTTCTAATCTACTCACGGTGCGCACAAATTCTCCGCTTAAAGTGCCCTGAGGATACAGCGCGTCAAGCGCTGCTTCGGCAGATAAGGCGATCGGAACATGGTGATCGTAAAAAATATCGACTAGCCAAGTAAAGCGTCGCGCTTCAGCCGCTTGATCGGGGCCCATTCTGGGCACACCTGAGAGCATGAGTAATTGATAGCGTTCTGCCAGATACAGATAATCCATCTGCGATCTGGGCCCTCCGCAGAGGGTTGCAAAATCAAACCACACCACCTCATCAGTGCAAGCCTTGACGGGCAACACTCTGCCTAAAATAGACAGCTCAGAAGAAACGGGACTGGCACCTGTCGAATGTTGATAAACAAGCGAGAGCCCCTGTTCTGCTGCTTCATCGAGCGGCATAAAAAACACCCGCTCTTGATCGAGCGAACGCATGCGGTGGTCAATGCCGCCATCGACACAAAGCACATCCAGGTTTTTTTCCAGCAAAGCAATCGCAGGTAGAAAACGCTCGCGCTGCAAACCATCAGGATACAGACGACTAGGGGGGTAATTACTGGTCAGCACCAAGACCACACCCAAAGAAAACAGTTGCTCGAGTAATCGTCCCAAAATCATCGCGTCGGCGATATCGCTGACATGAAACTCATCGAAGCACAGCACACGTGTTGACCTTGCTAAATCTTGCGCTACCGCCACTAAGGGGTCGGCTGTATGAGAGTGAGCATAGTGATTCAGCGCTGCATGCACCTCACGCATAAAAGGATGGAAGTGCATCCTTCTTTTTCTTGTATAGGGAAGCCCAGCAAAGAACGCATCCATCAATGCGCTTTTACCGCGCCCTACCCCACCATGCAAATAAAGACCTCGTGGAGGAAGATGGCGCTGCGGTGCAAACGCTCTAGATAGAAGTCCACGAGGACGTTGCTTGAACGTAATCAGTGCCTGATGCAGGGCTTGCAAATACTCTACCGCACTGGCTTGGGCAGGATCAGGCTCAAAGCCCTCCCGTTGACTAAACTCCGCATACCAGTGCGCGGGCCCCTTTGAATCAATCACATGTTTAAGGCGCGACCATCCACAGCCAAGGCAGCCTCATGGAGGACTTCACCCAGCGAAGGATGGGCATGCACAATACGCGCAATATCTTCACTGCTTGCCGAGAACTCCATTGCCACCACGGCCTCTGCAATGAGTTCAGATGCAAAAGGGCCAACGATGTGCACACCCAAAATGCGATCGGTGACGGCATCTGCCAAGATTTTCACGAAGCCTGATGTTTCACCCAAGCTCTTCGCACGACCATTCGCTGCAAAGGGAAAACTCCCCACGCGGTACTTCACCCCAGCTGCTTTCAATGCCTGCTCGGTTTGCCCCACCCAAGACACCTCAGGGGCGGTGTAGATCACCCAAGGAATGTGGTTGAAGTCGATATGAGGCTGTTGGCCGGCGATACGCTCTGCAACGGCCACGCCCTCTTCCTCGGCCTTATGCGCCAGCATGGGGCCACGCACACAATCACCCACCGCCCAGATGCCGGGCACTGTCGTCGCGCAGTGACCATCTACGGGAACGAAACCACGCTCATCCGTTGCAAGCCCTACCTGATCGAGCTGCAGTCCTGTCGTGAAAGGTGCGCGCCCTACCGCAACGATTAATTTATCCACTTCGATGGAGAGCGCTTGGCCAGCCTGTTCATAGCCAACGGTCAATCCTTTCTTGGTTTTCTGAACAGAAGTGACCTTAGCACCCAGTTCGATGCGCATGCCCTGATCTTTGGTCAGAATTTTATGGGCTTCTTTAGCCAGGCCTTCATCAGCCGCCATGAGGAAGCCTTCCATCGCTTCAAGCAAGGTGACTTCAGAACCCAAGCGACGCCACACACTGCCCATCTCAAGACCAATCACACCTGCACCGATCACCCCCAAGCGTTTAGGAATTTCAGTCAACGCCAATGCACCCGCATTATCGAGTACATCAATATTGTCGACAGGGGCAGAGGGAATCGCACGTGGCACAGAACCCGTCGCAATGATCACGTTTTTAGCTGACACTGCTGTGATTTTGTCGCCGTCCACCGCTTCGAGCATAGTCAAATCACCCTTTCGTCCAGTGAATCTTCCCACCCCATGAATAGAGGTCACTTTATTCTTTTTGAACAAGTAGGCTACACCTGAGGTGAGCTGATCCACGATCTTGTCTTTGCGTTTTTGCATGGTGGGCACATCCATCGCCACCGATCCCAGTTGTATGCCATGCTCAGCGAATTGATGCGAAGCACGCTCAAAGTTTTCTGACGACTCCAGCAAAGCTTTAGAAGGAATACAGCCCACATTCAAGCAGGTTCCACCCAAACTAGGCTTACCCTTGGCATTCTTCCATGCATCAATACAGGCCACAGACATCCCTAACTGAGCAGCACGCACCGCTGCGATATAGCCGCCAGGTCCACCACCCACCACCACTACGTCAAAGGTATCCATCGTGTTCTCTCTTATCCGCTCAGGCTTATAGGTCAAGTAGCAGGCGTGCTGGATCTTCCAGCGCATCTTTGATCGCAACCAAGGTCAATACCGCTTCCCTGCCATCAATAATGCGATGGTCATAGGACATGGCGAGATAATTCATGGGGCGAATCACAATTTGGCCTTTCTCAACCACGGGGCGCTCTTTCGTGGCATGTACACCTAAAATCGCAGATTGAGGAGGGTTAATGATAGGGGTTGAAAGCATCGAACCAAACACTCCGCCGTTCGAGATCGAGAACGTACCGCCGGTCAGTTCTTCAATTCCCAACTTTCCATTCTGTGCGCGCTGACCAAAATCGGCAATCGCTTTTTCAATTTGAGCGATCGACATTTGATCGGCATCGCGCAAGATTGGGACCACCAAACCGCGCGGCGAACCCACTGCAATACCAATATCAAAATAACCGTGATACACAATATCGTTCCCATCAATCGAGGCGTTCACGACAGGATATTTCTTCAGCGCATGGACTGCGGCACGCACGAAGAACGACATAAAGCCCAGTTTGACGCCATGCTCTTTTTCAAAGGCATCTTTGTAGCGATTTCGCAGATCCATCACAGGCTGCATATTGACCTCGTTGAAGGTCGTTAAAATGGCAGCCGTAGATTGCGATTCCACCAAACGCTCAGCCACACGCTGACGCAATCGAGACATGGGGACACGTTCTTCGGGGCGGGACGCCATCGCGCGTTGCAAGCTACTCAC
>CAIPTD010000056.1 GCA_903867885.1 uncultured Ferrovum sp.
AGTATTTTTCTTCGGGAGACAACATGGCTTCGGTAAATAAGGTCATCATCGTAGGTAACGTAGGACGTGATCCAGAGACGCGTTACATGCCAAGCGGCGACGCTGTTACAAATATTTCAGTAGCAACATCTGATCGCTACAAAGATAAGCAAACTGGCGAAATGAAAGAAACCACAGAGTGGCATCGTGTTGCATTCTTTGGCAAGCTTGCAGAGATCGCTGGTCAATACCTCAAAAAAGGTTCACAGGTTTACGTTGAAGGACGTTTGCGTACTCGCAAATGGACTGATGCTAGTGGCCAAGAAAAATACTCCACGGAGATCGTTGCAGAAACCATGCAAATGCTTGGTGGCAAGCCAGTAGGTGGAAGTGGTGATGGTGGTGAGAGTTATAGCCGCTCAAAGCCGGCTGAGCAATCTGCTCCAGCATCATCTAATGCCGCATCGCTTGGTGCAATGGACGACGATATTCCGTTCTAATCAACAGCTATCGCAATAACAAAACCCCTTCTAGGATTGCCTACAAGGGGTTTTTCTTTGACTACTCATTCAGTATTTATTGTCTCGCGTGCCGAATGTTTTCAGGCCAAGGCGAGCTGTGATCTGTGCGAAATGGATTGATATCTAAGCCGCCGCGTCTCGTATAGCGCGCATACACAGATAGTTTTTCAGGTTTGCATTCACGCTTGATGTCGGTAAAGATTGTTTCTACGCAATGCTCATGAAACTCACCTAATTGTCTAAACCCAATCAGATAGCGCAATAAACCTTCCTCCAATATAGGCCTTCCTTGGTAGCGAATTTGTACGCTTGCCCAGTCGGGTTGTCCAGTAACCGGACAGTTTGATTTCAGCAGGTGTGAAACGAGGCACTGCTCAATGGGGCCAAAGGATTTATTTACGCCCAGCAGACTTGGATCTGCGGGTAAGTTTGGGTCTACTTCAATATCTAGCCGATCCATCAGGATGCCACCCATTTCTTGCATTCCTGTTTTGGAGATAGCTTCAGTTGGGTTGATGCGGGTGGTTACCTTACTACCAGCTACTGCTGATAAATCAGAGATTATTCTTTCTTTAACTTCGCTCTCGTTTTCAAAGCGGGCGCTGTTAAGGCTATTGAGATATAACTTAAAAGACTTCGACTCAATCATGTTTGGTGAGTCGGCGGGTATCTGAAACTCCGCTAATGCAATTTGAGGCTTACCTTTTGAGTTGAGCCAGCTGAGCTCAAAGGCGTTCCAAATATCAACACCAACAAACGGCAATGTCTGACCCTCTTTAAGACCTAACTTCTTGCGATTTTCTGATCTTGGAATTGGAAACAATAAGCTTGGATCATATTGATCTGGATATTGTGTTGATTGCCCGAGCGGTAGTGTTGCCATTGAGTATTTACTTCTTAGGTTTGTTAGAAACGCCTGAGACAACATGGCCGGTTGGTGCGACCGACGCAGCAGATTGGCAGTGGCCGGTTTGATCATCAAAGAAAAAGTCCGGTTCAAATTCTTTGAGAAATTCACTCTTTGATAAGCCGCCTAAGAACATGGCTTCATCGACATCAATGCCCCATGCCATCAGGGTGCGAATGGCGCGTTCGTGTGCTGGGGCGGAGCGTGCGGTGACTAATGCAGTGCGAATACGCATACCGTTTTCGCTGGTGGAGCGTTGCAGTCTATGTAAGGCTTCGAGCAGAGGTTTGAATGGGCCAGGAGGCAGGGGAATGTCGACTTTTTTGCTCTCGTGATCTACAAAAGCCTCCAAACCTTTTTTCTGAAAAATTTGTTCTGCTTCATCGGAGAAGAGTACTGCGTCTCCGTCAAAGGCAATGCGGATTTCATTTGGATGTGATTCAGCAGTTTTACTCGACTCTGGGTAAACGCGTGCTGCTGGGAAGCCTGCATCAATCGTCGCTCTGACGTCATCTTCGTTTGCAGACAGAAAGAGATTGGCATGCAGTGAGCGTAAGTAATGGTAGGGTGGACGGCCTCTAGTAAAAACACCACGCTCTAGATGTAAACCGTGATGCTCTGCGGAGCGGAATACACGTAAGCCACTGACGGGATCATTACGAGAGAGGATGACCACTTCAACGCGCTGCTCACCTTCTTCATTAAAAGCGAGGAGTTTTTTTACGAGCGGAAATGCCACCCCTTTTTGAGCAGCTTCGCCAAGACGTTCAAGCTGTAGCTTCATATAGGCGCTGTCATCGGTCGATTCGAAGATACGATTTTCTTCTTCGAAATCAAACAGGGCGCGCGAAGAGATCGCGACAACGAGTTTTCCGGTAAGCGTATATGACATCTTTACTTAGGCTTATTTAAGAAATAAATGATATGCAGGATTATTGCTCTCATCCCAATGTGGATAGCCCAATGTAGCTAAGAAGCTTTGGAATTTTTTTTGCTCATTCTTTGGAACCTGAATACCCACCAAGATACGACCGTAGTCTGCGCCATGGTTGCGGTAGTGGAACAAACTAATATTCCAGTTAGGTGCCATGCTGGTGAGGAATTTCATCAAAGCACCCGGACGCTCTGGAAATTCAAAACGGTAGAGTAATTCGTCTTTAGCAAGCGCAGAGTGCCCGCCAACCATGTGCCGTAAGTGTGACTTAGCTAACTCATCATGCGTGAGGTCAATCGTTGCAAATTTTGCTTTGCGAAAGTGTTTTGCAATAGCTTCACTATCGCCAGCTTTTTGTGTACTAATACCCACAAAAATATGTGCTTCGCTTTGATCACCAATACGATAGTTAAATTCAGTGACGTTACGTTTGCCGAGCAATTCACAGAAGCGCTTGAAAGAACCGCGTTCTTCAGGGATGGTCACCGCAAATACTGCTTCACGGAACTCGCCAACGTCAGCCCGTTCTGCTACAAAGCGCAGACGGCTAAAGTTCATATTCGCCCCGCAAGCTACAGCCACTAAAGTTTTCTTCTTAACGCGCTTTTTCTCTACATACTTCTTCATGCCTGCAATGGCTAGGGCGCCAGCAGGCTCAAGAATGCTGCGGGTGTCGGTAAACACGTCGTTGATTGCAGCGCAGATTTCATCAGTATCAACAGTGATGATTTCATCCACCACTTTTTTGCAGATGCGAAAAGTTTCTTTGCCAACCAATTTGACTGCGGTGCCATCTGAAAACAAACCAACATCTTTCATCTCAATGCGCTTATTGGCTTTGAGTGATTGATTCATGGCATCAGAATCAGATGCTTGAACGCCAATGACTTTAGTCTTTGGGCTCACTGCTTTAATGTATTCACCTATACCGGCAATGAGGCCACCCCCACCGATTGCTACGAATACTGCATCGATGGGTTTTTCGTATTGAGTAAAAATTTCGTGGGCGATAGTGCCCTGACCAGCGATCACATCAGGATCATCAAAAGGGTGAACAAAAGTTAATCCCCGTTTTTTAGCAATGGCCTCTGAGTGTTGGAAGGCATCACTATAGGACTCGCCGTGAAGAATGATTTCGACCCAAGAGCCTCCTTTGGCCTTGACAGCATCAATTTTGACGCTTGGTGTCGTGACCGGCATCACGATGACGGCCTTGCATTTCATTTTGGCTGCTGACAGAGCAACTCCCTGGGCATGATTACCTGCAGAGGCGGCAATCACCCCCCGTTTTAGGGCTTCTGGGGGTAAATGGGCCATTTTGTTGTAGGCGCCACGGAGTTTGAAGGAGAAAACCGGCTGGTTGTCTTCCCTTTTGAGCAGAATCTGGTTGCCCAAGCGCTTAGTCAGTTCAGGGGCTAGCTGTAGTTCCGTTTCTCTGGCCACGTCATAGACGCGAGCCGATAAAATTTTCTTTAAATAGTTCGTTGCCATCCGATGAGCGTACCACGGATGGCTCCTAAGCC
>CAIPTD010000057.1 GCA_903867885.1 uncultured Ferrovum sp.
ACCCCAGTTGATTTTGCTTATCATGTGCATACCGACTTAGGGCATCGTTGCCGCGGAGCGCGGGTGGATGGCGCGATGGTCCCTTTACATCATCGTTTAGAGAGCGGTCAGCGTGTTGAAATTACCGTAGCTAAACAGGGTGGGCCCTCCCGGGATTGGTTGAATCCTGAACTGGGTTTCTTGCATAGCCATCGAGCACTCACCAAGGTTCGACATTGGTTTAATCAGCAGAATCTCAGTGAGTCGCTGGTGCTAGGTCGACAATTGTTAGATAAAGCTATTCAACGCGCAGGGAAAGGACAGCCTAATCTGGAGCGTGTTGCACATGAGCTTGGGTTCACTTCAACAGATGATTTATTGCTGGCCTTGTCGCGCAATGAACTCTCTTCACGTCAATTAGAACTGGCTTTGGACCCTGCAGGTTTGGTGCCCCCCACTTTGACGGAGGAGGATGTACTTAAAACCATTAAGCCTCAAGCGCCGAGTCGGCATGATGCGGTTCAGGTCTTAGGGGTCAGCAATATCGCGACAACCCTGGCCAAATGCTGCCATCCTGTTCCCCCTGAACCTGTGGTTGGATTCGTGACGCGGGGGCATGGTGTCACGATTCATCGTGAAGACTGCCCGAGTTTAAGTGCGTTGGGCCCAGGACAAAAGGAGCGCTTAATTCCGGCCGCCTGGGGGCAATCTCAAACAGATCGCTACGCGGTAGATATCGCAGTGGAGGCGCAGGATCGTCAGGGATTATTGCGCGATATTTCAGATGCGTTGACCCGCGAAAAGATCAATGTGACCGCAGTAAACACGCTGACTCGAGGTCGTCTTGCGCATATGCAATTCACTATTAGCATTACCCATCGTGATCAACTCACTCAAGCGCTCAAGAGCGTGGGTGCGATTAGTGGAGTAGAGGCTGCTTTTCGCCGCTGAACCTTTAAGCTAAGCCTCTCTACATCATTCCCATGGCACGAGGCAGGACAAGCGATAACCAAGGCCAGTACGTTACGATGACTAAGAAGACAATCAACGTAAGCAGCCAAGGTAATACCGCTTTGGTGAGTTCAGTGACACCCAGCCCTGAAATGCCTGAAGCTACGTAAAGATTGAGGCCAACAGGAGGGTGACACAAGCCTACTTCCATGTTTACGTCGATCAAAATCCCGAAGTGAACCGGGTTAATTCCCAAGCTCATGGCAGCAGGGAAAAATACCGGTGCCATGATCAGAATGATGGAAGAAGGTTCCATAAAGTTACCTGCGACCAGAAGCAATATATTGACCATGAGCAGGAAGCCCACAGGCCCCAGATTCTGTCCGATTAACCATTCGGCAAGATGATTGGGAAGATTTTCATTGGCCAAAACAAATGAGAACAGGACTGCGTTGGTGATGATGTACAACAACATCGCTGACATATTGGCGGATTCCCTAAGTACCTTAGGGACATCTTTAAGGGACATATCACGGTATACAAAAACGGAGACAAAAAAGGAGTACACCGCTGCCATTGCGGCAGCTTCCGTGGCCGTGAATAGGCCGCTGTAAATGCCACCCACTATAATGACCACCAGCATCAAGCCCCACACACTTTCTCTGAAGGCGGTGAATCGCTCAAACCAAGTGGCACGAGGAAGCCTAGGGTAGTTATTGCGTCGTGCTAAGAACCAAGTAACACCGCACAACATGGCGGTCAGCAGCATACCGGGCAGCAAGCCAGCTACAAACAGAGCGCCAATCGATGTTCCCGTCGAGATGGCATAAATCACCTTGGGGATAGAGGGCAACATCAAGATGCCTAAAGATCCCGCAGTGATGATTACCCCCGCAGCAAAACGCATCGGGTAGCCATTAGCGACCATGGCGGGCAGCACGATAGAACCAATCGCCACAACCGTTGCAACACTCGAACCGCACACCAGTGCAAACATGGCACAGGCCAAGATGGCGGCGAGTGCTAAGCCACCATGAAAGTGGCCTACCAGTGAAATGGCAAAATGAATCATTCGCCTTGCCACACCGCCGTGAGTCAGAAAGTTACCTGCCAGAATGAAAAAGGGCACGGCCATGATTTCCCATTTCTCAATTCCGGTAAACAGCTTAAGCGCAACCGACTCCATGGGAACTTGCGTCATCGTGAC
>CAIPTD010000058.1 GCA_903867885.1 uncultured Ferrovum sp.
CAAAAGGTGACGTTCCTTCCGCCGGATACGCGGAAGAACGATATAAGTTGCTCTTGCTGTTGTCGATGTATTCGATTCAGCGCCCCATAGCCACTGCTCGGAAATCAGCAACCAAGATATAACCTAGGTGCGGGAGCGTGATATGGCTTCAACCCTAAATGCATTGAGCTATCTAATCGACCGCTTGCGTAGCCTTGTTTCTGGCTTAGGACATGCAGGCAAACCCACTATGTCGCGCTCAAATAAATTGCGCGAAATCGCCATGTGTGACCCAGAGATCGCCCTACGCAGAATGGCGTCTTCTCACTCTGGTTTGTTAGATCGAGATGCAATTGAACGCCTTCAGGCTGTGGGTCCCAATACAGTTGCACAAGAGCATAGAGAAACGATTTGGGGCCAGTTAATGCATCACTGCTGGAACCCGCTGAATATTCTTTTGGTCGGTCTTTCTTGCGTTTCTGCGTATCTGGGGGATATCGATGCGGCCACCATTATTGGTTTAATGGTGACCTTATCAGTGATGTTGTCCTTTATTCAAGAATATCGCTCTAATAATGCTGCTGAGCGTTTACGTGCGATGGTCAGCACCACGGCCACGGTATTACGTAAAGACAAACGCGATGGCGTGCCACCCGAAGTGAATCAAGCTTTTCACATTCAATTGCCCAAAGTTCCTCCTTCTCGTCGGGAGGTTGCGCTGGATCAATTGGTGCCGGGCGACATGGTGGTGCTCTCTGCAGGAGATATGATTCCAGCCGACGTGAGGGTGATCACGGCTAAAGATTTGTTTATCAATCAATCCTCTTTGACAGGTGAATCAATGCCTGTCGAAAAATTCACTACGCCTGAAAATCCCTCTGAACAAGATCCTCTTCAGTTTGGAAACGTTTGTTTTATGGGGACCAATGTGGTGAGTGGAACGGCAACAGCTTTGGTGATAGAGACCGGCCCCCGCACTTATTTTGGAGCCGTAGCCAGTGCGATGATGGGGCAACGTACGCTGACTAATTTTGACCGTGGTATCAATCAGTTTACTTGGTTGATGTTGCGTTTTATGGCAGTGATGGTGCCCTTGGTCTTCGTGGTCAATGGACTGACGAAACACGATTGGATGGAGGCTTTTTTATTTTCTATGGCCGTAGCAGTGGGGCTCACTCCTGAGATGTTACCCATGATTGTTACGGTCAATTTGGGTAAAGGCGCGCTGGCGATGTCTCGCAAAAAGGTGATTGTAAAGCGCCTCAACTCTATTCAAAACTTTGGCGCGATGGATGTGTTGTGTACTGATAAAACCGGCACCTTAACGCAAGACAAAATCATTCTGGAAAAACATGTTGACATTTCTGGTGTAGAAAATGAGACCGTGCTGGAATACGCCTATCTCAATTCCTTTTATCAATCTGGGTTAAAAAATCTTCTTGATATTGCCGTGCTCGATTTTGTAGACGTGCATGAACGCCTGCGCCCGCATTTAAATTATTCCAAAGTAGATGAAATTCCTTTTGACTTCCAACGTCGTCGCATGTCGGTGGTGGTGGATGCACCTGATGAACGTCTCTTAATTTGCAAGGGAGCAGTAGAAGAAGTCTTCTCATGCTGCACCCAATGTGATGTTGAGGGTGTGGCCACGCCGCTCAGCGAAGAAGATTTAATTAGCCTACAAAGTATTACCCGAGAACTCAATGAAGATGGCTTTAGGGTCATTGCGATTGCTTATAAAACCGTGAGCGCGGAACAACAAAATTTCTCTGTTCAAGATGAATCAAACCTCAGACTTGTAGGCTATATTGCCTTTCTTGATCCCCCCAAAGATAGTGCCCGTGATGCCATTGCGGCCTTAGCAAGGCATGGCGTTTCGGTAAAAATTCTTACGGGTGATAACGATGTCATTACTCGAAAAGTATGCCGCGAAGTGGGCTTATCCGTTGACCGCATTGTATTGGGTTCTGAAGTCGAAAAAATGGACGAAGCCACCTTGGCCCACACGGCTGAAGAAGTAACGGTCTTTGCTAAGCTTTCTCCTGCCCAGAAAGCGCGCGTCATTGGCGCCTTGCATCTTCGTGGTCACGTGGTTGGCTTTCTAGGCGATGGGATCAATGATGGGCCTGCCCTGAAAGCGGCTGATGTAGGTATTTCAGTGGATACCGCAGTCGATATCGCAAAAGAATCAGCAGATATCATCTTGCTTGAAAAGAGTTTGATGGTATTGGAAGAAGGGGTAATTGAAGGCCGGAAGGTATTCGGTAACATCATTAAATACATCAAGATGGGAGCCAGTTCTAACTTTGGAAATATGTTCAGCGTAATTGGGGCGAGTGCCTTCCTGCCTTTCTTGCCGATGCAATCGATTCAAGTGCTAACGAATAACTTGATGTATGACTTCTCCCAAACGGCTATTCCAACCGACAACGTGGATGAAGAATATTTTGCTACCCCGCGTCGTTGGGATATTCAGGCGATTACGCGCTATATGATTTATCTGGGTCCCATTAGCTCGATCTTTGACTATGCGACCTATGGCTTGATGTGGTTTGTGTTTAAGGCCAATACACCAGAGCAAGCTTCTTTGTTTCAAACGGGTTGGTTTGTAGAGTCATTGTTGACCCAAACGCTCATTATTCACATTATCCGCACAGGTCGAATACCCTTCGTACAAAGTATGGCAAGCGCCCCTTTGATCTTTACCAGTCTCATCATCTGCGCGGTTGGGGTGTGGTTGCCTTACTCGCCTTTTGCCCATGCTCTAGGCTTTGTGCCCTTACCGCTAAGCTATTGGCCCGTAGTGGCCGGGATTGTGTTGTGCTATCTAACGCTCACCCATTTTGTCAAAACCGCCTTCATCCAGCGATTCGGGCTTAACTAATGGATCAGGGAGCGCCGGAGGGGGCAGCGTCGGTATCGAGGCGCCGAGCGCCATTAAAGCGGCGGCCCCAATACATATCGTTCATGTCATCCACCTGCACACCCTTGCCATGGCTAGGGGCATGAATGAACCGGTTCTCACCGATGTAAATTCCAACATGAGAAAACTGCCGGCGCACTGTGTTGAAAAATACCAAGTCTCCCGGTTGAAGCTCATTCACAGCGACGGTCTTCCCCTGCAAACTCATTGAGTAAGCATTGTGAGGAAGCAAAAGACCGACCGCCTGCTTATAAACATGCTGCACAAAGCCACTGCAATCAAAACCGATGCCTGGATCGTTAGAACCCAAGCGATATTTCACTCCCAAGAGTGATAATGAAGTGGCCAGCAAATCTTGTGTTTTAGCCCCCGCCCATTGCATTAAACCTGGCGCAGCAAGGTTGATTGGCTGGCTTATATTGGGATCTTGCGCCGCAACATCAGACTGAGGCAAACGGATCGATTCTGATTCCGCTGCGACACAGTTCACTATACTTAGGGCCAAAAAAAGAGAAAAAATACGTAATTTCATAGCGCGAGTGTAACTGAGCTCAAAGCGTCTTGCACCCCCCCATCCAGCGAAACGAGATCTGTCTCATCTAAAAGCAAAAACACGTATCATCTAGAGTATGGAGAGTATTGACTCAAATCAGCCGCAAGAGTCGGCAAAAAAACCACTGCTAGTGGATTCAGATATTGACGCGATTTTAGGTGAAGGGGGGGTGTTTTCCAGTCGCCTACAGGATTTTAAAGCGCGCCCTGGCCAACTGGAAATGGCCACTGAAGTACTTGCTGCAATGCGTCAACAGCAAGGCCTGATTGTCGAAGCCGGAACCGGTACAGGTAAAACTTATGCGTACTTGGTGCCTGCCTTATTAGCAGGCGGCAAGGTCATCGTTTCTACCGGAACGAGAACGCTACAAGACCAACTCTTTCATCGAGATTTACCTACGGTAAAAAAATTATTGGCCATCCCAGTCGAGACAGCCTTGCTTAAAGGTCGAGCCAATTATGTTTGTCATCATCACTTAAAAATTGCCCGATTGGAAGGGCGCTTTGCCAGTCGTGAAGACGCTAAATATCTTAAAGAAATTGAGCGTTTTGCTGCTACTAGCGCAACAGGTGACCGATCAGAACTCTCAGGGGTTCCTGAGACAGCAGGGGTTTGGGCGCAGGTTGCCTCCACCCGTGAAAACTGCCTAGGACAGGACTGCGAGTTTCACAGTGAATGTTTTGTTCTTGGAGCACGACGCCGCGCCCAGCAGGCAGATATCGTGGTGGTGAACCACCATCTTTTCTTTGCAGATGTCATGTTAAAAGATGAAGGTGCTGGGGAATTATTGCCCAATTGCCAGGCTGTCATCTTTGATGAAGCACACCAACTCCCCGAAATCGCTAGCTTGTTTTTTGGGAATTCTCTGTCTACTGCCCAAATTTTAGATTTGTGCCGAGATACACGCGCTGAAGGACGCACACTGGCTGCTTTTCCGGATGAGGTCGAAGCTGCCTTAGATCGTCTAGAAAAAGCCAGCCGTGAATTACGCTTGGTTTTTAGAGATCGAGAAGGGCGGCAGGCCTATGAGGGCTTAAGCGACAAAGAATCATTTAAGGCCGCGCTCACACAGCTTGATGAGGCTCTCGAGGCGTGTTCTAACTGGCTTAAAGAACTTGCAGGGCGCAGTGAAGGAATGGCGCTATGTGCAAGCCGCACGGAGGAAATCAGGGCGTATATTGCCCTATGGGACAGCCAGTCACAAGAAGGGTTAAATCATGCCAGCGTGAGGTGGATCGAACTTTTTCAAACGGCGGTGCATTTAAATGCCACCCCGCTATCCGTCGCCGAGCCCTTCCGCAAGCAACTAGAGCTGCCCAACAAGGCATGGATCTTTACCTCGGCCACCTTGTCGGTGGCAGGAGACTTTCAGCATTACCAAACTCAAATGGGCTTGGATGATGTTAAAACTGGGCGATGGGAAAGCCCTTTCGATTATCAAGAACAGGCCTTGCTTTATGTTCCTGATGGGCTGCCCGCCCCCAATACGCCCGGCTATACCGAGGCAGTCGTAAAAGTAGGGCTATCGTTGATACTGGCTAGCCAAGGCCGGGCGTTTTTCTTATTTACAAGCCTAAGAGCGCTCTCAGAAGCCCAAACGCTGCTCAGACAAGCCTTTGATGCGCAAGGGGTGCAATTGCCCTTGTTGGTGCAAGGACAAGCTTCACGCGGTGAATTGCTCACTCGATTCCGATCCTTAGGTAATGCCGTTTTACTCGGTAGCCAGTCTTTTTGGGAAGGGGTCGACGTCAAGGGTGAAGCGCTTTCGCTTGTGATTATCGACAAGTTACCCTTTGCCGCCCCTGACGATCCCGTTCTGGCAGCGCGCATTGCAGAAATTGAGCGCAGAGGGGGCAATGGCTTTATGGATCATCAACTGCCACTTGCTGTCATCAACCTCAAGCAAGGGGCAGGGCGCCTCATTCGCGATGAAACCGATCAGGGCGTTCTTACCATCTGTGACCCTCGTCTGATCTCTAAGCCCTACGGTAAAAAAATCTGGCGCAGCCTACCGCCCATGAAGCGCACGCGCGACCAATCCGTGGCTGAAGCCTTTCTCAAAACGCTGCGGCGACCCAGCGACCCTCCGTTCTGACATGCCGTAACAGTCTGCTGACTGTTCCATTTATTTTCAAAAAAAAGGTGACTGAAGACGTGTATAAATTCTGAGAGTGCATTTACAATTCTTATTGGCAAAATTTCACTTTATTCAGTTGCTCATGCAAAAACCTACTCTATTTTCTATTATTTTTATGGCTGTTTTAGCGCTGACGAGTTGCTCAACAACCAAGACCTCTCCGACTTCACCAACCGCCATCAAAGACCAAAAACTCAGCACCTACTTTACAGATGAAGGGATCAAGATTACCTATTCCTTGTTTGGAAAGCTGGAGAAGATAGAAGTTTATGGCCAAGCAGATGCTTGGAAAGGTAATTTGGAAGCGCTTGCTGAAGCCGACGCTTATGCCAAGCTAGTCAAGTTTGTTCACGGTTCACAAGTCAGCACAGAACGCCGCACCAAGATCATCGGAACGGCCATTGAGAAAGCTGAAGACAATAGCTTGAATAAATACATGACCAATGAAGGGATCATCGATGTTACAGATAAGCAGATTGATCAAGAAGCGGATGACAAAAGTAAAAACAGCTCCGGTTCAATCAATAGCGCCAGCAGAGCAGCAAATATCGTGAATACCACATCCGTATCAACTATTACTTCGATCACCGCCCAAGGCCGACTAAGTGGCATCCGCAAGGTCAAGGACTATAAAGAAAATGATGGGAAATTGTATGTGGCTGTCTATAGCTGGTCAGAGCAAGATCAAGCTGCCTCTGAGTATGTGCGAAATCGTATGAACGGCCTAAAGAATTGAAATGTTGCGTGGTCTTGGGATCAGACTTCCAACATATATTCTGTTTGCTCAACTGCTTGTCCTAATCTCGTGCGCCACTGGGATTACACCTTCGCATTCAGTCGTTAGCGGGCAATGGATTGAACGGGATTCTAAAAAAGTCTATTACGTTCAACTTGAGTCTGTTGGTAACAACACAGATCAAGCTATTCAATCTGCTTTAAAGCAGGCAGTGACTTATGCGGTGGGTGCACTCGTAGTATCAGAGATTGAGGTTAAAAATAGTCAAGTTGCACGTCAAGAAATCATTCAGTACTCGTCAGGCTTTATCGATGACTATAAGGTCATCAAATCCAGCCAAGACGGAAATCAAACTAAGCTTCTATTGGATGTGTGGGTGGCAGAAAGCAAGATTGCCAATCGTCTTTTGAACGAAAGCAAGTCAAGCGGAGAAATTGATGGTAGCCGGGCCGCAACCCAACTCAAATCTTTGGTTCAAGAGATGCAATCGAGTGATCAATTACTTGAAGGCATCGTAAGAGATTTTCCTAAGCGAGCATTTGATATCAAGTTAGGAAAAACAACGATCAATCGGGTAGGTGGTGGAGCTCAAATTCAAATCCCGGTATCTATTGCATGGAATAACGGTTACATCGATGGCTTGATCGAAGCGCTTGAGAAGACCCGTGATGGTCGCTATGCAAATTCATATCAGAATCACCCTTGGGGATCCATCATTCAGTACAGGGGACGCTCATCATGGGGGCAATCGATTGCTGCGTATCATGATGCCAATAAGTTTGAAATACTTAAGAACAGTTTTATTCTTTCAAATCCAATGATCCGGCTTCACATCAAAGGAGAGTTAAGATCTATTTCATTTGATCAGTGCTATAGATACGGTCACTTTAGTTCTTATTGGGGCGAGCGAACTGCATTTGGATATATGCCTGATCGGTACGGAAATACCGCTGGTCAGTTTTACTACACAGACGGTGACTCGCCCGGTAACAATTCATATTCAGCTGTATTTCATATTCTGGGTGATTTTAAGGATGACTTTACTTTAACTATAAATCTTGAATCTGAATCAGATATTAATGCTCTTGCAAGCATGAAAACCATCGAGGTTTCAGTTGTGCCTGCAAGAAGTTGTAGCCTCGTAAATCCATAGTTACAGCCTATAGCTTTAAAAGATTGAAGTAATCTATTATGAATTAAAAAGAAATGCTAGGTTGGTTCATAAAGGAACGCAGCTGAACACTAGATTAAATAATTCGTCCTTTGATTTTTGCCATAGTTGATATTGAATTTTTCCAATATCATACGATTGTTTACGGGGGGCGTAAACGCTGCTCGATCAAGCCGGGTAATGACTCAAAAGTAGGATCTTTGTGAACAAGTATTGCCTCTAGTTCTAATGCCGATGCCCCAACCCTAGCCTCGGCATGTGATAGCGACTCATGGCTCAAGGCGTATTTCTGATTCGCGGTCTGGCAAAAATGATTCGCATATCCCTTTCTTGCCAGTTCTGCTAAACGAATTCATTGGTTTGGTTCAGCCAAGTGCTATAAAGCTGACCTTGGCGACAAGGCCGCCGCCCTCACGCTCGCTCAATGCGAACTTCGCATGGTGGGATTGCGCCAGGCGGTTCACGATAGCCAGGCCCAGGCCCGCACCTGTGGAGCCGTTACGCGAGGGGTCCAGTCGGGTGAAAGGTTGCATCAATCGTGCGATCTGATCTTCAGGTATGCCCGGTCCGCGATCTAAAACGGCTAGCACTACTTGATCACCATCACGATAGATCTGCAATTCAATAGGCGTCCCCCCATAGCGCCAAGCATTTTCCAACAGGTTGTTGATGATACGGCGTACTTGGATGGGGTTCATGCGAATGCGTAAGTCATTCTGAATAGTGCAGATAACTGGGCGATGTTGAACCCGAGCGCCTTCTGCAACTTGATGAGCTAATTCTGATAAGTCATGAGTTTCTAAATGAACGGGCTCCGGCGCCCGAGCAAAATCCAAGAATTGGCTGATGATACGGTCCATCTCTTCGATGTCTAAGGCCAGTTGCTGCAACTCTGCAGGATGATCTACCCCCATCATTTCCACCCCTAAACGAAGACGTGATAAAGGAGTACGCAAGTCGTGAGATATTCCTGCCAAGAGCAAGGTGCGGTCGGTTTCTGCTTGCTTTAGGTGCCCCGCCATTTTGTTTACCGCCAGGGCAAGGTCGTTGACTTCTTTGAGGCCATTACTAGGCTGGATGGGTATTGGAGTTTGGCCTGCAGCCAAATTTAAAATTTGTTTTTGTACCGCCGCCAAGGGTTGATTTACACGCTTAACTAAACCCCATGCCAGAAATACAGCCAGTAACACGCTAGATAGAATCAGTATGGCGGCGGTATAGGGAAAGTTTCTGTCAAACTGAAACCGCTGCCCCTGAATCCACCAAGCCCCACCCTCTAGAGGCAGGTAAATCCAAGTTTTCTGGGGGTTCAAATCCTTTTCGATGTAGATCGCTGCTTCAGGAGATATTTCTTTCTTAAGGCGTTCTTCAATCAGCGCGAGGCGGGGCGAAAGTTCTTTTGAGGCTGAAGGGGGAAGCGTAGCTTCAGAGGCGGGTGTGAGTTTATAGATCGATCTCTTTGCAATATCGTCAGCGTAAATCTTCCGCTCTGCGGGGCTCATTAGACGTAATGCTTGATACATTGAGAGCAAATTATTAGAGCCTATTCTCACCAACTGTGATCCAAATTCATCGATCACGTAGCGCTGAAATACCCATTGAGAAGCGATTTGGGTGCCAATCACGACCAGAACCAAAATTAAAATGGTTTGGCCAAGAAGCGTCTTAGGTGAAAATGATTTGGGTAGTAAATGGATTGGCATAAGCGCAATTTAATCCGGCACGAATACATAGCCAAAGCCCCATACGGTTTGGATGTGTCTGGGTTGACTAGAATCGGTTTCGATCAAACGCCGAAGCCGGGAGACTTGCACATCAATGCTTCGATCAAAAATTTCATGATCCCGCCCACGTGCCATATCCATCAAGCGTTCTCGAGATAACGATTCGCGCGGGTGGCTGGCCAGGACTTTTAACAGGGCAAATTCACCGCTGGTGAGGGGCATCAATTCCCCATCTTTTTTTAGTTCGCGGGTAGTGATATTCAAGCTAAAGCGCCCAAAACGAATATCTTTAATTAATTCTTGGCTTGGTGCTGAAGGAATTCCGGGGGATGGCAAACGGCGCATAATAGCGTTGATTCGCGCCACCAATTCACGCGGATTAAATGGCTTGGCAAGATAGTCATCCGCGCCCATTTCTAAGCCTACAATACGATCTACCTCGTCGCCTTTTGCGGTCAGCATAATAATGGGGATGGTATTATCGTTGGCTCGCAGGCGACGGCAAATGGATAAGCCATCCTCACCAGGCAGCATCAGGTCTAAAACAATCAGATCAAAAGGGTCGCGGGCAACGACTTTATCCATGAATGAAGCATCGGGGGCGACTTCAACCGTGAACCCTTGATCAGATAAATAGCGTCGCAACAATTCACGCAAACGCACATCATCATCAACAACAAGAATGCGCACCTTGCGTCGAGCAATGCTATTTTTTGAAGGTTTTTCCTTAATGGAGTTCATTCAGCTATCCTAATATTGTTTCTGCTCTCAGGTTAGATCTTTTTGTAACATCGTATTGCCCTCAAATCACTACAAGTTATCGCGAACCCCTTCATGTTTATGCATCGTTTGATCATACTGCCTTGTTTGGCGCTCTTCACCCTTTTGGGTTTGGGGGCTTGTGCGAGTTCAGCGCGCTATGCGGATGATCTAGGTACTTCGCTTAATGAGGCAGGACAATCAGTACGCAGTGTTTTTTATGAAGATGAAAATGCTGGCCAAAAAGGGCCTGCTAAGTTGGTGTCTGATCTTGAGAAACAAGGCATGCCTCCGAGGCTGTTGATGACGGCCGATATTGGTCAATGTGGCGCGGATCATCAACCTAGTCCTTCTGTATTTGCGACCGCTGAATTATTAGAAGAACGCCCAGGACTCATCCTGCTTGCAGGAGATATTGCCTATCCCGATGGCCGTGCTGTGGATTTTAGTGAATGTTACGACCCTGCCTATGGCCCTTTAAAAAAACGTAGTTTGCCCGCACCAGGCAACCATGAGTATCGCGATAAAGACGCAAATGCTTATTTTCAGTATTTTGGTGAACAGGCAGGCCAAGCCGGAAAAGGCTGGTACAGCGTGAATTTTGCAGGGTGGCATATCATTGCGCTCAATAGCAATGTGCCGATCGATGAGGGTTCACCTCAATTCAAATGGTTACAAAACGATTTGGCTAAACGCCCCTCTGGTTGCCTCTTGGCCTTTTGGCATCACCCCAGATTTAGTAGCGGTGAGCATGGTAATAATACCTCGATGGATCCCGCTTGGCAGTCCCTCGTGCAGGCCGGAGCCGATCTGGTTCTCGCAGGTCATGATCATGACTATGAGCGGTTTGCTCCCATGAATGCTTTTGCTGAAGAGGTGGAATTGGGCACCAGGCAAATTGTAGTAGGCACAGGGGGGGCCAAGCTTAGAAACCTCGAGGAGATCAAGCCCAATAGTGAAGTTCGCAATGGGCAAACCTATGGAATCTTAGAAGTGCAGTTACGAAAAGACAGCTATGACTGGCGGTTTTTAGGCACGCAGGATAGTGAATTTGAAGATAGAGGCACTGGGCAATGCCATCGGATCGTGCATTGAAATGAAAGTGTTAGCCTTGGAATGCGCTACCGAGCGCCGCTCTGTTGCCCTTTGGATTGATGGTGAAGTGCATAGTCTCCATTCAGACGGACAGCAACAGCGCAACTCAGAGAGTCTATTGCCCATGGTGAGCGCCTTGCTGAAAGAGGCCGATAGTCAATTGCAGGCGCTGGATGTCATCGCCTTTGGCGCAGGTCCCGGCGCCTTTACCGGTTTGAGAGTGGCCTGTGGAGTGGCGCAAGGTTTGGCTTTTGGGGCAGGGCTTCCAGTGATCGCAGTGGGAACAATGGATACCCTGGCTGAAGGCATGCGTATGTACCTTGCGTCCCAAGGTGAAACGCAGCAAGAGCCTATCCGAGTATTCACGGTATTGGATGCCCGAATGGGAGAAGTCTACGCTGCTGAACTCATTCAATTAGGCCAAGATTGGCACTCACTCTGCGACCCGCATTTATCTCGGCCTGAAAGCTTAAAACTTGAAGATCACGGTGCTTACTTAGGGGTAGGAAATGGCTTTGCCCTTTACCCAGAACTTCTTACAAATCGATTGGGCCCCAGATTGAAATGGATGGATGCCTGCTTGCAAGTTCCTGATGCCGTTCCTCTGGCACAACTTGCAGCCTATCGATATCAAAAACAGGGTGGCACAGATCCTGAACAGGCCCAGCCTATGTATGTTCGGGATAAAGTGGCCCTCACTTCTGCTGAAAGAGCAAAAACATGATGTGCCAACCCCTCCACTCCGCTCAGTCAGTAGATGAAGTGTTTATTGAGCTCGGGGATCTCAATAAGGTCACTCACATTGAAGAGCGTGCCTATGTCTTCCCATGGACGCCTGGAAACTTTCGTGATTCGTTAGCAGCAGGTCATTTGTTCCCCGCCTTGAAACAAGGCGATACCCTCATTGCCTATAGTATTTTGATGCCTATCTTGGATGAAATTCACTTACTCAACATTACCGTAGCGCCCGAACTGCAAGGCCAGGGTTGGGGCCGAGAAATGTTATTACTGAGTTTGCGCTTAGCTACAACGGCGCTTCACGGACAGTCGATCTTGCTTGAAGTCCGTCCCAGTAACGCTAAAGCGCTGGCAATGTACGATAAATACGGTTTTAAATCGATTGGTTTGCGCAAACACTATTATCCCGCCGAGGATGGCCGTGAAGATGCCGTGATTTTAAGGCGTGCCCTGCCATGATGAAGTTGTCTATACGCGCTTGGGAAGAGTTGGGCATTGCGCCTCCTTATCTACCCGCCTTTTACGAAGAAGAGTCGCTCAAAGCGCAACCGGTTCTCACTCCACCTGCTCAAGACAGTTCTAATCGATCCGGCCCAAAAGCTTCAAGCGTGAATAGGATAGGAGCTGAGCGCCCGCGCCCTTCTTCAATCAAAGCTGAACCTCATCTGGGCTCCCCACCCGCTATCAAGCCGAGTGGGCCTGCCATGGTGAGCACCCCAGAACACTTAGCGGAGATTGCCAAACTGGACTGGGATCGGATGAATAAGGCTATTGAAGCCTGTTCCGCTTGCTCGCTTCATCAAAGTAGAAGTCGCATTGTGCCGGGTGTGGGGGACCGTCAAGCAACTTGGCTATTTGTTGGAGAAGCCCCAGGAGTTGAAGAGGATCAACAGGGAGAACCGTTTGTAGGGCCGGCGGGAATATTGCTCGATAGTATGCTTGCGGCTTTGAGCCTATCGCGCATGCAAGATGTTTACATCGCCAATGTGATTAAATGTCATCCGCCAGATAATCGAACCCCAGTGAGCGTTGAGTGCCATGCCTGCATGCCTTATTTAGAGCGGCAGATTACCCTGTTGCAACCCAAAATCATTGTGGCGCTGGGTAAAGTAGCTGCACAGTCATTACTCAACTCAGACATCAACTTAGGCAGCCTTAGAAACAAAGTACATGCCTATGGCAATATCCCGTTGATTGTGACTTTTCATCCGGCCTACTTGCTCAGAAACATGCCAGAAAAAGGCAAAGCATGGGCAGATTTGTGCCTGGCTAAAAAGACGCTCAATCAAGCGTAGGGCGTATCTCTATAACGCCGCCATAAAAAGGCCATGAGGCCACTGATAAACCCTGCCAGCAAAACAACGGAGACCCACAAGGCCGCTTCTTGGGGGCTAAAAGAGCGACCAATTAAATGCTGAAGACCTGCCGTTTGAAGAATCGAATGGATCGGGTCTTGAGCTCGCAAGATGCCCGCATAAGCACCCAACATGAGCAGAATGCTCAGGTTTTCATTGAAGTTTTGAACGGCAATACTGTGACCTGCGCCCATCAATAAATGGCCCCGATGTTGGAGCAAAGCGTTCATCGGAACTACAAAGAAGCCGCTTGCTGCCCCCGCTAAAACCAAAAGCACAATGGCTGGAAGGGTGTCATGAATAAACAGCATGGCAAATATAATGGCCCCCATTGCAATCCCTACAGGAAGTACTTTTAAAGAGCGTTCTAGTTTTACCATTCGTGCTGCAAAGATCGCTCCAATCGCGATCCCAATGGCTGACCATGCTGTCATTTGAGTAGCAGACTCTAAACTAAGATTCAGATTTTGGCTGGCCCACACCAACACTATCAGTCTAATCGAAGCACCCACGCCCCAAAATAGGGTGGTCACTGCCAATGAAACCTTACCTAAGGGGTCTTTCCATAAGTTGATTAAGCAGGTCACGAAATCAGTCAATAATTCCCAAGGCTTACGGCGCTGATGCACTTCATCCCGCACCACTTTAGGAATATACAAGTTCACCACCGCAGCCAAAAGATAAAGCAGGGTGAGTATCAATAGAGAAAAATAAGCAGGGGATAAATTGAGATGAAGGGTTTGGAATATTTCCTCTCTAAACCCTGTGATAAAGGGATTATCAGGGCTGAGTAGTTTTCCACCGATGACCGCCCCCAAAATAATCGACAAGACGGTGAGGCCCTCCATCCAACTATTCGCTAATACCAGTTTGGATGGCGGAAGATATTCGGTCAGGATTCCATACTTGGCTGGAGAATAGGCGGCTGCACCTAAACCCACAATGGCATAGGCATACATGGGGTGCATGCCTGCAAACATTGCCAAGCACCCCACCAATTTGATTGCGTTACTAATGAGCATGACCTGACCTTTTGGAATCGCATCCGAAAATGCGCCTACAAACGGGGCGAGCACGATATAAGAGACAACAAAAAATTGTTGCAGGATGGGCGTGAATTCAGGCGGCGCTTGCAATTCACTTAAGAGTGCAATGGCGGCAAAAAGTAACGCGTTGTCAGCAAGTGCAGAGAGAAATTGCGCGAGGAGAATGGTATAAAACCCCAGCGACATCCCTTTTTGATCATCAGTCATTCTCGCGTTATAACATGAAAATCCTGATCATCGGGCACTTCGTACCTCATTAATATATAAGTGCGTTCATATCAATAGTGTTTTTTTATTCATGCCTAGCTTGTACCCTGATTTTGCCAATGCCCGTATAAAAACGAGTGGAGCTGAAATTTTTGCTAGGGTGGCTGGTGATGGGCCGCCTCTGTTGCTCCTTCACGGTTATCCTCAAACGCATGCCATGTGGCATCGTGTTGCCCCTATTCTGGCCCGAGACTTTACGGTGGTACTCACCGATCTGAGAGGCTATGGCGACAGTAGCCGTCCCTCTAGCGGTCATCAATCACAACACTATTCCAAGCGCGAGATGGCGAGGGATCAGATTGAAGTCATGGAGGCCCTCGGTTTTCCCCAATTTATGGTTGCGGGACATGATCGCGGCGCGCGGGTTGCGCACCGAATGGCATTAGATCATTCGGATCGTGTCATCCGATTGGCCATGCTGGATATTGTCCCTACTCGGGTCGTCTTCGAGAAAGTAGATCAAGAAACGGCCATGCGCTACTTTCACTGGTTTTTTCTTTCCCAACCCCATCCTTTACCTGAGCGCATGATCGGAGAAGATCCTGAACGCTGGTTAAAAGGACGATTGGCGGCTTGGTCGCGCACCAAACGTGCATTTCCTCCGCATATTGTGTCTGAGTACTTGCGCTGTTTTAGTCAACCCGAATGTATTCGCGCTACCTGTGATGACTACCGAGCCGCTTCCGGTATCGATTTAGAACATGATCGTGAAAGCAATAAAAAACTTTCCATGCCCACCCTCGTCCTGTGGGGAGAGCAAGGCTTTGTGGGCCTGCATTATGATGTATTGAAGGAGTGGAAAGAATTTGCTATCCAGCTTCAAGGACAGGGTTTACCCTGCGGCCATTTCTTGCCAGAAGAACAGCCGCAGAGAACCAGTGATGGCTTAACAGAGTTTTTTTTGGCCTCGGCTACAACACCTCTGAAGCGTGCTCAGCCAAGCGTGAGCGTTCGCCGCGCTGCAGCGTGATGTGTCCGCTATGACCCCAGTCTTTAAAGCGATCCACTACATACGTTAAACCAGAACTGCCCTCGGTGAGGTATGGGGTATCAATCTGCGCGATATTCCCTAAACAGACCACTTTGGTTCCGGGGCCTGCGCGGGTGATGAGTGTTTTCATCTGCTTAGGTGTCAGGTTTTGTGCTTCATCAATAATCAGGTATTTATTGAGGAAGGTTCTGCCGCGCATAAAGTTTAGGCTCTTAATTTTAATGCGGCTACGGATCAAATCTCGGGTTGCAGCGCGGCCCCAATCCCCTGCCTCGTCATCGGTGCGGTTGAGGACATCTAGGTTGTCTTCCAGCGCCCCCATCCAAGGTGTCATTTTTTCTTCCTCCGTTCCGGGTAAAAAGCCAATGTCCTCGCCCACTGGAACGGTGACACGGGTCATGATGATCTCGTTGTAGATCTTGTATTCCAATGTTTGCATCAATCCTGCGGCCAAGGTCAGTAAGGTTTTACCGGTACCTGCTTGACCCAGTAGCGTTACAAAATCTAACTCAGGGTCCATTAATAAATTCAAAGCAAAATTTTGTTCGCGGTTGGCAGCTACGATGCCCCAGGTATTGTTCCGTTGGGAGCCATAGTCTTTGAGCGTTTGCAGGACAGCAGTTTTTCCATCGCGTGATCGCACTTGAGCAAAGAAGGGCCGATCGCCTTCTTGCCACACAAATTCATTGACTAAAAGTTGAGAACATAGGGGGCCTTCAATGCGGTACAAAGTGCGCCCTTGTTCCTGCCAAGATTCAATATTGCCCCCGTGCAAATCCCAGAAATCATGACCCAGTTCGCGCGAGCCGGTGTAGAGCAGATCGCTGTCTTCCAGCACCTTGTCGGTGGTGTAATCCTCGGCTTGAATGCCCAAAGCATGCGCTTTAATACGCATATTAATGTCTTTGGTGACCAGAATGACAGGGCGCTTGGGGCTGCGACGCTGAAGAGCCAGAGCCACCCCCAGAATCTGGTTATCCGCCTTCATCCCTGCCAGGGCTGAGGTTTGCTCTAACACCAAGGTTTCAGTTTGCAGATACAGGTTTCCGGTGGCTTGACGTTGACCGGTTACGCCAAGGGGTAATCCCATCGTCATATCCGCATCGGGTTGACGCACGAGCTCATCCAGGAAACGGCTGACTTGGCGGGCATTACGCGCTACTTCGGTCATCCCTTTTTTGTTATTGTCTAGTTCCTCCAATACCACCATCGGCACATAAACATCATGTTCCTCAAATTGAAACAAGCTCGTAGGGTCATGCATTAATACATTGGTATCCAGCACAAACAATTTGCTGGTTGTCGTGGCTTTACGGGTCATGAAGACTCCAAAGGAGGGGGTGGTAGGTATATTTACAAAGTTTTGATGAAATCCAATACCGCTTGGGCATGACCAGGAACCTTAACGCCACGCCATTCATGGCGCAGGGTGCCTTCTGCATCAATCACAAATGTACTGCGCTCAATGCCACGCACTTGCTTGCCGTACATGTTTTTTTGTTTCATCACTTCAAATATTCCACAAGCCAATTCTTCAGGATCACTGATCAGCTCGAATGGAAAATTCATTTTGGCTTTGAATCGTTCGTGTGATTTAACCGTATCGCGTGAGAGCCCAAAAATCAAACAGTTTGCTTCAGTGAAGGCAGGAAATAATTCGGTAAACTGCAAGCCTTCATCGGTACACCCTGGCGTGTCGTCCTTAGGGTAAAAATACAAAACAATGTGCTTACCCCTCAGAAGCGAAAGTTTAAAGGTTTGTTCACTGGTTGTTGCCAGTTCAAAGTCTTCAACTATTTGATTAATAGCCGGCATGGTAAATCTCCTGTTTTTATTAAGGTGTCGATGAAGCGGCCACGGCAGTTGGGGGAAACGCAGGGCCTTGAAGACTCAAAGTGCCAGAACGTCCTGGAATGAGGCCTTGCAAAAATTGATGTCTTGGCAGTTGATCATCGCGTACTGATTCTGCTAGCTCCCCGACAGAAACCAGTTTCCATCCTTGCGCAATCCAGCCTTTAAGCAGGTCTTCAAACTGAGGTAAGAATTTCATTCCCTCCAATTCAGCATGCAAGGTAAACACTTGGCTATGTTCTCTGCGCTCATTCGTGATGTTGAGTAAATGCTCAGCAACGTTTTCCTTTGTAATTTGATCCACGCCAATGAGCTCATCTAAGGTTGGCAAGGTAGTCGGAAACTGAGGACAGGAAAACAATTCGCCATTAACCACCGGAAGGAATGGGTGCGTGCCGCGACAGTCGGAGGCATAGTCCATTTTAAGGTCGTCCAAATGGCGCAGAGCGTCTACGTTCATCTGCCAACCAGCGGATCCATGTGTTCGGGGCGAAACTCCAAAAACATCCCGAAAGCGATTCTTGGCCTTATCCATTTCAGCAAATGTCCATTGCTGATTTGCTTGTCCTACTCCATCTTGCCAGCGGATATGGTCCCAGCAATGAATCCCCACTTCAAACCCCGCAGCGGCGGTAGCTTGCATTTCCTTCAAGGCTTTACGGCCTATATCGGGCCCGGGTAATAAGGTACCGTAAAGTAGAGTTTGCAGCCCGTAATGCTCCAACACAGAGGTTCTCGATACTTTTTTTAGGAAACCTGGGCGAAACACACGCTTGAGCGCGCGGCCAGTGTGATCGGGGCCCAGGCTGAACAGAAAAGTGGCCCCAGCGCCATACTGCTGAAGTATTTCCACAAGTCGCGGAATTCCCTCCCGGGTTCCGCGTAGGGTATCGGCATCAATTTTTAGAGCGAGTAACTGCATCAGAGGACCCTATAAAATGCTTACCACTATGAACTGAGCAAGACCTGAATGGCAAGCTCAGAAATATGACGAAATTGCTTTTTTTCTTGTCATCGGTGCGGTGCAGCAAGCGTGTTAAACTGCTGGGTTGATTCTTATTGGATACCTCTCATGGCTCGCGCCCTTCGCAATATCGCTATTATCGCCCACGTTGACCACGGAAAAACTACCTTGGTGGACAAGCTGTTACAACAATCCGGCACCTTTGCTGCGCATCAGCAGGTAGTCGAAAGGGTGATGGACAGTAATGATCTTGAGAAAGAGCGCGGCATTACCATTTTGGCAAAAAACTGTGCGGTGCAGTTTGAAGGCACCCATATTAATATTGTAGATACACCTGGGCACGCCGACTTTGGGGGCGAAGTAGAGCGGGTTTTATCGATGGTGGATGGCGTGGTCTTGTTGGTAGACGCCGTAGAAGGCCCCATGCCCCAGACCCGATTTGTAACCAAGAAAGCCTTATCCCTGGGCCTCAAGCCCATCGTGGTAGTGAATAAAATCGACCGTCCAGGCGCGCGGCCTGATTGGGTGGTCAATCAAACCTTTGATCTTTTTGATAAGTTGGGCGCTACAGACGAACAATTAGATTTTCCGGTGGTGTATGCCTCGGCGCTGCAAGGCTATGCAAGCTTGGATCCTACCGAGCGTCCAGACAACATGCGGGCGCTGTTCCAAACAGTTTTAGATTATGTTCCAAATCGTGCAGGCGATCCCGAGGCGCCTTTGCAGTTGCAGATTACCTCGCTGGATTACTCCACCTTCGTTGGACGAATTGGTATTGGTCGTGTGCGTCGTGGCCGAATTAAACCTAACCAAGAGGTGATGGTGGTATCAGGACCAGATGGCACGCCTAAGCGTGCCAAAGTCAATCAGGTTCTGGGTTTCCGTGGATTAGAGCGCGTGCCTTTTGATACGGCAGAAGCAGGCGACATTATCGCAATTACCGGTATTGAAGATCTGGGTATTGGTGTCACCGTTACAGCGGTAGAGACCCCAGAGGGATTGGCATTGATGACGGTGGATGAGCCCACCCTCACCATGAATTTTCAAGTCAATACTTCACCTTTCGCAGGTCAGGAAGGAAAGTTTGTGACGAGCCGTCAAGTACGTGAGCGTTTGACCAAAGAACTTCTCAGTAATGTGGCAATGCGTGTAGAAGATACGGATGACACCGATGTCTTTTTGGTCTCCGGTCGCGGTGAATTGCATCTTACAATTTTGCTCGAAAATATGCGCCGCGAAGGTTATGAGCTTGCAGTATCGCGTCCTCGCGTATTGATTCGCGAAATCAATGGTGAGAAATGCGAACCCATTGAAATGCTGACTGTTGACGTTGAAGAAGATCATCAAGGTGGGGTAATGCAAGCGCTGGGTGAGCGCCGTGGTGACCTGCAAGACATGGTGTCTGACGGCCGTGGTCGTGTGCGTTTGGATTACCGCATCCCTGCCCGTGGTTTAATCGGATTTCAGTCTGAGTTTTTAACGATGACACGCGGTACCGGTTTGATGAGCCATGTTTTCGATGATTACGCTCCCCTCCGCCCTGAATTGGCCAGCCGTCACAATGGTGTGTTGATCTCGGCAGAAACCGGTGAGGCAGTGGCTTACGCCCTATGGAAACTGCAGGATCGGGGCAGAATGTTTGTCTCACCTGGTGATCGCGTCTACGAAGGAATGGTGATTGGTATTCATACCCGCGATAACGATCTGGTCGTGAACCCCGTTAAAACCAAGCAGCTCACTAACGTGCGTGCATCAGGTAAGGATGAGGCGATTGCTTTGACGCCCCCAATTGCCATGACCTTAGAGTCCGCGATTGAATTTATTGCTGAAGATGAGTTGGTAGAAATTACACCCAAGACCATTCGTATTCGTAAACGCTTCTTACTGGAGCATGAGCGCAAAAAAGCTTCTCGCTCCTAAGCTGAATCATTGCAGACCTATTGTAGAGAGGAATCGCCGTTGACCGTCAGCGATGTGCAGCTATTTGAGGCCTGTCTGGGGGAGCTAGAGTCTCCCGGGGCCTTGGCACGAGCGGCGCTGATTGTCTCTAGGCTCACCCATTCGCAGATTTCTATTCAGCATTATTTGGATCAGCTTGATCAGGATGCGGCAACGATTCGAGCCAGAAAACCTGATGATGCATCACGCGCTTGGGTGATTTCTCAACTCAATCATTTTCTATTTGAGGAGAGAGGTTTTCGCGGTAACAAAGAAGACTATTACGACCCGCGCAATAGTCTTTTAAGTGAAGTGATCGATCGCCGTATTGGGATTCCAATTACGCTCTCAATTGTTTATATGGAATTGGGTTGGCGTCTAGGTTTACCTTTAGAAGGCATCGCTTTTCCAGGGCATTTTTTAGTGAAATGCCAGATGGAGCGTGGAGTGGTCGTGCTAGACCCCTTTCATGCAGGCCTCAGCCTTTCTGAAGACGTGTTGCGTGAGCGATTGGTGCAGCAGGGTTTGACTGTTCGCCCCGATGAAGAGATCAAAGATTGGCTTCAACCCGCACCCAAGCGAGCCATTATTAGCCGCTTACTGCGCAACCTTAAAAAAATCTATTCAGATAGCGGTCAACTTGCTGAAGCTATTCGCATATTAGATTTTTTGGTGATGGTTGACCCCGGGCTGGGTCGCGACTTGCAGGATCGTGGCAATTTGTATCGGCGTTTGGAATGTTGGGGAGCAGCAGTGTCCGATCTAGAGGCTGCAATCGCCTCGGGTAGACTTGAAATGCATGAGGCCGAGCAAGCGCATCAAGCGCTACTAGAATTGCGATCCCGGCCCCGATTGCTGCACTAATAAGCTAGCTTGTATCGGATGAAAGGAGTCAAGAAATTTGAGAGCAATCGGTTTTGCAGGGTTTTCGGGAAGCGGAAAGACCACCCTCATCGAGGCATTGATTCCTATTTTACGCGCGAGTGGTTTGACTCTCTCTTTAATCAAGCATGCCCATCATGGCTTTGATGTGGATGTGCCAGGTAAAGATTCGTATCGGCATCGCGAAGCGGGGGCGCAGGAGGTATTGGTTACCTCCGATCGTCGCTGGGCATTAATGCATGAGTTGCGCGGTCATCCCGAGCCCTCTTTTCATGAGCATCTTCAGCGCTTGTCTCCCTGTGATCTTGTCATTGTAGAGGGCTTTAAAAAGGAAGCTTTCGCCAAGATTGAAGTGCGCCGAAAAGATCACGATGCCCCTGATTTAGCGCCACACGATCCTTGGATCATAGCGATTGCTTCTGATACTCAAATTGATTCGGGTGCACTCCCGCTCTTGAACTTAAATGACCCCCATGATGTTGCCCATTTTTTGTTGGATTGGTTAGAAAAACCAGAGACAGCTTTGGGCAGTGGCGCACTGGGCGCTCAATCATGATTACTGTGCGTTATTTTGCTTCATTGCGAGAGGCGGTAGGTCAGGATATCGAATACTTCAACTATGGTGAGGATGTTCAAACCGTACGCGCGGTGTTGGATTTCTGTCGCGCTCAGAGCAAGCAGCATGCAGAAGCCTTGTCGATCACAAAAGTGTTGCGTGCAGCGTTGAACCAAACGCTGACCTCGCTTGAAGCACAGGTTGCTGATGGCGATGAAATCGCTTTTTTTCCTCCTGTTACGGGAGGCTAAGTAGCAATGCCCGCTCAAGACTTCCCTCGTTCACCCTTCATTGAAATTAGAGTTCAAGCTGAGGCGTTTAAACCCGGAGAAGAACTAGATCGATGGTGCGCGCTATCGAATGGCGCTGGAGCAATCGCCAGTTTTGTGGGTTTGGTACGAGATCTTAATTTAGGCGATCAGGTATCAGCACTTCATCTTGAACATTATCCTGGCATGACTCATAAAGCCTTGAACTTGATTGCAGAGCAAGCGAGTGCGAAATGGTCACTCACTGCTGTAACCGTCATTCATCGTTTTGGTGATCTCATACCCACTGAACCGATTGTGATGGTGATGACCAGCAGTGCCCACAGAGGAGATGCTTTTTCGGCTTGTGAATTCGTGATGGATTATCTCAAGACTCAAGCTCCATTCTGGAAGCGCGAGAACACGTCTTCTGGTACGCATTGGGTTGAAGCGCGAGAGTCAGATCTGCAAGCGGCAGCGCGATGGGAAAACCAGCCATGAGTAATACGTTAAATACGATCTATGATGCATTATTGATGCGCCATATTCGTGAAGCCTATCGTTATGGTCTTAAGGGGTTTGGCGAAGAAATCAACACGAGCTGCATAGAGGTTTCTAATCCCCTGTGCGGTGATACGCTGACTTTAAAACGTTGGAAAGCGAAAGAGCACCTGCAGGGTATGCATCTTAGTTTTGAATGTGAATGTTGCGGAATTGCAATGGGAAGCGCCTCACTCATGACACTAATGATGGATTGCGCTCCTGTAAACCAAGCCAGAGCGCTCGCTGAAGCGGCTCTTGCTGTATTACGAGGCGAACCCGTCCCCCAGGAAATACTTTCCTTGTCTTACATATCAGAACCCTTGCGAGAAGATGCGCTGGGTGGCTGGCAACTTCTATCTGAAATTGGTCAAAACCTGCCAAATCGAAGAACCTGTGCGTCCTTGGCTTGGCAAGCTCTCTTGGCTGACTTAGAAGGCCAATTCAATATCATTGCTATCGAGGTGAAGTAATCCATGCAGTTAAAGAATGTGCGTATTGTGCGTTTTGATCCAGGCACTTTTCCTTCTGTAGAGGTCTTGGAAGATCAATTGGCTAAACGTGGCTTAGAAGCACTCGGTGCGCTTGAACGTGAACGTTATGGTTTTGTTCCTCCCAGCCCGGATGGAACCCTGGTGCACGCCCGTGAAAGCTATCGCTTAATTGCGCTTGGGAGTGAAAAAAAACTACTCCCCAGCACTGTAGTTCGTCAAACGGCTGATCAACGCGCTCAAAAACTAGAGCTGCAACAAGGACGAGCCCCCGGCAAAAAGCAAATGCGTGACTTACGCGATCAAGTCGAAACCGAGCTACTTTCTCGTGCCTTCACAGTTAGGCAAAGTACCCGTATTTGGTTTGATCTTGAAACCGGTTTTGTCTTGATTGACAACGCCAGTCATAAACTAGAAGAAACTTTCTTTGAGGTCTGGCATCAGACTGTATCTGGAGTGGAGTTGCAGCGTTTGGAAGTAGAACGCGCTCCCCTTTCAGCCATGACGCATTGGATAGCGAGCGGAGAGGCTCCAACGGGTTTTTCGATCGATCAGGAAGCTGAGCTTCGCTCTGCCGCAGCAGGGCAGGCAACGGTTCGTTATCTTCGTCATGTTCTGGACGAAGCTGAAATTCGTAAACACATTAGTAATGGCAAGCAATGTACTCGGCTTGCCCTGACTTGGCGAGATCGTATCGCTTTTGTTTTAGGTGAAGATCTCAGCTTGAAACGTCTGCAATGGGTAGACAAAGAATCCGATGAAAATGGCACCCAAGTTACCGAAGAGGAACGATTTGATGTGGATTTTATTTTATCGTCGGGTGACCTGGCTGGGCTATGTCACGATCTGGTCGAGGCATTGGATGGAGTACTGCAACGTGCGTAAGTCTTTTTTACTCTTACTGCTTGGTGTAGCCGTTACACTCAATGGATGCGGCTATTCCTCTTGGGTTTATACCCATCCAAATGCGCAGGTTCCCGAAAAATTTATAACTGCATCGGCACTCAACGATCAACACTTTGCAGTAGGGCAACACCCTGAAGCAGATTGGTGGAAGCGTTTCAATCAACCGCAGTTAAACAATTTAGTGGATGAAGCGCTATCACATCAGCCCACGATTGCTGCTGCTCAAGCGGCAATTCAACAAGCGCAAGCTGATCTGGAGGCCAGTCGTGGTCAACTGTTGACGCCTCAAATTGGTTTAAGCACCTCAGTGATGCGAGAGCACATTAACAGCTCCAATACAGGTGGTGTATTTCCTTTTGGAGGAAGTTTTAATTTATATAATGCCGCTTTAAATGTCTCTTATAGCCCCGATTTATTTGGATCAATTCACGAAGCCCTGGATGGTTTGGGCGCAAAAGTAGATGTTGAAAAGTATGCGCTTGAAAGTGCGAGGCTTAATTTGGCTGGAAATGTGGTGAATGCAGCAGCTAAAGAAGCCGGATTGCGCGCGCAACGCGCAATCATCATGAGTTTGCTAGAAACCCAACAAACACAAATCGATTTGGTCCGGGCTAGAATCAAGTTGGGCGGGGCTTCACGCAACGAGTTGCTGGCCGCAGAGGGCGCCATTGAGATTACGCGTGCGAGCTTACCTGCAGTTGATAAAGCACTGTCTCAAAATCGAAATCTAATGGCACGTCTGGTTGGGCGAGGCACACAAGCAGAGTCTCTACCCGTTTTTGAATTATCTGGTTTTACATTGCCCGAGACCTTACCTGTTAGTTTGCCCAGCGAATTGGCCCGTCAGCGCCCTGACATCCTTGCTTCGGAGGCGTCTGTTCGTGCAGCAAACTCAGCAGTTGGCGTAGCGGATGGCAATCTCTATCCTAGCCTCAATCTGACAGGAAGCTATGGCCGCAGCACCAATCAACTGTCCGACTTATTTAAAAGCCAGTCCACCCTATGGTCTTTTGGTGGCAGCCTAGTTGCGCCTCTGATCGATGGAGGCGCGTTACGTGCTAAGAAACGTTCAGCTCAGGCAGCCTATGATCAAGTGCTTGCCCAATATCGCGATACTGTGTTGCAGGCGCTTCAAAGCGTCAGTGATGCCTTGGCGGCAATTGAGGAAGACAGTAAAACTTTAGATGCGCAACGCGCAGTGATTGCGAATGCCGAGGCAAGCCAAGAGTTAGCGCTAGCGCAATTAAAAATAGGAAGCGGTACCCAGCAACAAGTGCTGAGTGCCCGGGTTGCTGTTCTTCAGGCTCAAGTCAATCTGGGGCAGCAACATGCTAATCGATTAATCAATACCGTTGCTTTATATGAGTCACTCGGTGGGGGATGGTCTGAGCAGACTTCTTTTTCTAGCCCCGCTCATAATTCAACCACTTCATTTCCGACCCATTCTTCCCATGTTGAGGCCAAACCATGATGGACGCCATTCGTAAACAACCTTCATTCACCAAACGCTTGGTGATCATGCTGATTTTAGTGGGCGGACTGATTGGCGGCTTGGTCTGGTTTAACGGGTTCAAAACAAAAATGATCAAACAGTTTATGGCGGGTATGTCTGAGCCGCCTGCTACTGTTTCAACCATCATTGCTCAATCACAAGACTGGACCTCTAGCTTAAGTGCGATTGGTACTTTGCGAGCGCATCGTGCGGTCGATCTTTCACCAGAAATATCAGGATCTATTCGAACTTTGCACATTCAATCTGGTGATCACGTGACGGCCGGGCAGGTGCTGATAGAGATGAATGACGATGTTGAGCGGGCTCAGTTGCGAACGCTCACGGCAGCCCGCGATCTTGCTAAAGTTATTCTGGATCGCGATCGCAAGCAACTGGCTATTCAAACCGTTCCTGTTGCACAGGTTGATGCCGATGAAGCTGATCTAAAATCCAAAGAAGCGCAGTTAGAGGCCCAATCTGCTTTGATTACTAAAAAACGTATTTTGGCGCCCTTCACCGGGGATATTGGCATTACCACTGTAGCGCCGGGGCAGTATGTGAACCCTGGAGATAAACTCGCAAATCTTCAAGATTTATCAAATTTAGTGATTGATTTCAGTATTCCACAAGGAGACTTTGGGAAGATCAATATGGGCGCTAAAGTAGAACTCAACATTGATTCTGTGCCTGACCAGATTTTTCATGGCGTCATCTCTGCACGAAACCCCAGCGTAGACGCTTCCACGCGTAATCTTCAAGTTGAAGCGATGATCAAAAACAAGCACCGCCGTTTGTTGCCAGGCATGTTTGCTCAAGTTAATGTGATTTCAGGTGAACAGCATCGCTATATTACTTTGCCCCAGACTGCTGTTGCCTATAACCCCTATGGTTCATTAGTTTTTGTTGTTAAAGAAGTTCAAGGGCCTGACGGTAAACCACGCAAAGTGGCTCAGCAGGTAGTGGTTAAAACAGGGCCCACACGCGGTGATCAGGTAGCGATTTTATCGGGTGTTAGTGCGGATACAGAAGTAGTTTCAAGCGGGCAACTCAAAGTTAAAAATGGGACGCCTTTGATCATTAATAATTTGATCAATCCAGCTTCTGATGCCGATCCCCACCCCTTAGATCATTGAGGTTCTGACAATGCGCTTTACCGACATCTTTATTCGGCGGCCGGTGCTGGCCTGTGTGGTCAGTCTACTGATTATGGTACTGGGGCTGCGCTCGCTTGCTTCCCTACCGGTTAATCAATTCCCTAAAATTGAAACAGCAGAGGTCACGGTCTCCACCACTTATTTTGGTGCTGATGCCAATACGATTTCAGGATTTATTACTCAGCCACTCGAATCCTCTATTGCGCAAGCGCAAGGGATTGAGTACATGTCCTCTACTAGTATCCCTGGTATATCCACCATCACGGTGACCCTTAAGCTTAATCGCTCAGCCAATGCGGCACTCACCGAGATCACCACTCAGGTTAATGCGGTTAAAAACCAGCTTCCGCCTCAGGCGCAGACCCCAGTGATTACGGTAGTTGCGGGTGGACAAACAGTTGATGCGATGTACTTGCGTTTCCAGAGTTCCACACTGGAGGCCAACTCTGTTACCGACTATGTGCAAAGAGTGGTCAAGCCTAAGTTAGATGGTTTAGAAGGAGTTCAAACCGCCGAGATTATTGGGGGACGACAGTTTGCTTTACGTGCTTGGTTAGATCCTGCACGTATGGCGGGTCACAGTATTACTGCTGGTGAGATATATAGCGCGCTCGGTGCAAATAATTACCTTGCAACATTGGGGACATCAAAAGGTCAGATGGTCAGTATTCCGCTCACGGGCGGAACGGATATGCACTCAGTAGAAGAATTTAAAGATCTCATTATTAAACGCAGTGGAACGGGCGTAGTGCATTTGCGGGATGTGGCAAACGTGATGTTGGGTGCGGAAAACTATGACCTCAATGTGGCATTTGCAGGCAAACAAGCTGTGTTTGTCGGGATCAAAACATCGCCAACGGCAAATTCAATTCAAGTCGTTAAAAAGGTTCGCGAAGTTTTTCCCTCTATCGAATCTCAGTTTCCTGTCGGTCTGACGGGGGGGATTGCTTACGATGCCACTGAATATATCAATACCTCAATCTATGAAGTAGAAAAAACACTGATTGAAACCCTGGCGATTGTCACGCTGGTTATTTTCTTGTTCCTAGGCAGTGTCAGAGCGGTGGTGATTCCCGTTCTTGCCATGCCTTTATCCTTAATTGGCACTTTCTTTGTAATGTTGGTTTTGGGTTACTCCATTAACCTGCTGACTTTGTTAGCCCTTGTGCTTGCAATTGGTCTGGTCGTGGACGATGCCATTATCGTTGTGGAGAACATAGACAGACACATGCGCGAGGAAGGTAAAACGCCTTATGAAGCCGCGCTGATTGCAGCACGTGAGTTAGGTAGTCCCATTATTGCTATGACTATTGTGCTGATTGCGGTTTATATTCCCATCGGTTTTCAAGGCGGATTAACCGGTGCGCTGTTTACTGAATTTGCCTTTACTTTGGCCGGCAGCGTTGCGGTGTCGGGGGTCATTGCGCTGACTTTATCACCCATGATGTGCTCCCGTTTATTTAAGGCTGAGCAAAAGCCTTCTGGTTTTGTGGCATGGCTAGAACGCCGTTTTCATGCGTTACGAGCGGGATATCAGCGCTGGTTAGCCAGTACACTAAAAACATGGTCAGTGATGGCAATCATGGGGTTGATGTTACTGGGGGGGACGGCTTATCTCTATAGTACCGCTGCTTCTGAATTGGCGCCTCAAGAAGACCAAGGATTTGTGGTGGGTTTTTTATCGGGTCCTGCCAACGCAACTGCAGATCAAATGCAGCTTTATGCAAAGCAAATGTTTGAAGCAGGGCGCACATTGCCAGAATTTGATTATAGTTTTCAGCTCACTGGTGTACCCAGCGTGAATCAAGGTATTGGTGGCATTGTATTGAAACCCTATGACCAGCGTTCTCGTAGTGCAAATCAGATTCAACAGGAGTTACAAAAACGTTGGGGTGGAATTGCAGGGGCCAAAATTGCTGCCTTTCAGTTTCCACCCTTGCCAGGTGCAAAAGGCTTGCCCATGCAGTTCGTCATTACCACCACAGAATCCTTCCCGCGCTTAAAAGAAGTAGCAGATGAAGTGCTGGCGCGCGCGCAGCGTAGTGGAATGTTTTTCTTTATTGATTCTGATTTGAAAATCGATGCACCCCAAACGGTGGTTAAAGTAAATCGAGAAATGGCAGCGAATTTGGGTCTCAATGCCTCTGACGTAGGCAATACACTGGGTGCAGCTTTGGGGGGCAACTATGTGAATTACTTTGCTGTGGATGGGCGTTCTTATAAGGTCATCCCACAAACTCAACAATCCACGCGCCTTAACCCTGAACAGATTTTGGATTATCAGCTTAAAGCCCCTGATGGCAGCATGTTCGCCGCTCGCACTATTGTGAGCCTGGAAAAAGAGGTCGTACCTGAAACCATTAGCCATTTCCAACAGTTTAATTCCGCCACAATAGCGGGGGTTTACACCCCATTCACCACGCAGGCTGAGGTGGTAGCTTTTTTAAATACAACGCTTAAAGAAGTTGCACCATCTGGTTTTAACTCTGACTACTCTGGGGGTACGCGCCAATTTGTTCAGGAATCTGGCGGCTTTGTGACCACCTTATTCTTCGCGATTGTGATTGTATTTTTGGCCTTGGCCGCACAGTTTGAAAGCTTCCGTGATCCCGTGGTGATCTTGGTATCAGTGCCGATGGCTTTATTTGGCTCGCTCATTTTTATTAATCTGGGCTTAAGTACTCTGAACATTTATACCCAAGTGGGCTTGGTGACACTCATGGGGCTCATTAGTAAGCACGGGATCCTGATGGTGGAGTTTGCTAACAAATTGCAAGCCCAGGGCCACAATAAGTTTGATGCGATAGTTGAAGCAGCAGGTGTGCGTTTGCGTCCTATTCTGATGACCACAGCGGCCATGGTATTAGGCGTCTTGCCCTTGGTGATTGCTTCAGGTGCAGGTGCGGCGGGGCGTCGTGCGATGGGCTTGGTGATCTTTACAGGCTTGTCTATAGGTACGCTTTTTACCCTGTTCGTAGTTCCTGCGGTTTACATGATGCTGGCGGCAGCGCATCAACATGATCTAGACCCCGTAGCCGCTGACGCTGATGGCTCTGGCAGTGTCTGAATCGGAGCAGGACTCAAGCCCGCATTCTCCTCACCCCTTCAGCCAGCTCACACCTGATTTTTTGCTGGATGCCCTGCAGAGCGTGGGGATAAGGGGCGATGGGCGCCTCTTGGCGCTGAACTCCTATGAGAATCGGGTATGGCAAGTGGGCGTGGAAGATGGCGAAACCCTCATTGCTAAGTTCTATCGCCCTGAACGCTGGACTGAAGCGCAACTCCTTGAAGAACACGCTTTTGCGCAGGCTTTAGTGGAAGATGATGTGCCTGTTGTGGCGCCGCTTGCTTTGCGCTCTGCCGGGATGAATGCGCTTACTCAAATTCATTCTGAAGATTCATCTGTATCTACCTTTGAATTCTCTTCGGAATCCTTATCAACACTCCATTGGTATCAAGATTTTCATTTCGCCGTTTTCCCGCGCAAAGGGGGCAGAGCACCTGAGCTTGATCGCACAGGGGTGCTGGAGCGTATGGGCTACTTCCTGGGGCGTTTGCATACTACAGGGGCTCAGCTTTGCTTTACGCATCGTCCTACTTTATCGATTGAAGAGTTTGGCAGAGAGCCACTGCGCTTTCTTCTTGCAGGGGAGTGCATTCCTTTTGAGTTAAAGCCTTCATGGCAAGCCATTGCGGAGCAAGCTATACAGGCTGTTGAAGAATGCTTCGCGCGCGTGGGGCCCGTATCCGGTTTTCGTATTCATGGGGACTGCCATCCGGGCAATGTGCTCTGGACTGAGGCTGGCCCGCACTTTGTGGATCTTGATGATGCACGCAATGGACCTGCTATTCAGGATATTTGGATGCTGCTTTCAGGATCTCGTGAGGAACAGCAGATTCAGTTAGAAGAGATCATGCGCGGATACCGGGCCTTCCGCCGTTTTGATACACGTGAATTGAGCTTGATTGAACCCTTACGCACGCTTCGCTTATTGCACTACAGTGCGTGGATTGCGAGACGTTGGGATGACCCTGCCTTCCCCATGAACTTTCCTTGGTTCGGTACCACCCGCTATTGGCAAGATCGCATCCTTGAACTACGCGAGCAGGTCGCTGCCATGCAGGAGCCCGCTCTGCATCTGCAGGATTAGAGTTCTTACTTCTCTACAAAGGCACGCTCGATCACGTAGTCGCCAGGGGCGCCGATATGGGGTGAGATCTTGAAGCCAAGGCCATCGAGAATATCACTGGTGTCTTTGAGCATGGCGGGGCTTCCGCAGATCATCCCGCGATCGGTACCCGGGTTGATTTGAGCTAAACCAATATCAGCGCAGAGTTTACCCGAGGTTAAGAGATCAGTGATACGACCCTGATTGCGGAAAGGCTCGCGGGTCACGGTAGGGTAATAAATGAGTTTTGAAGCGATCTCTTCACCTAAAAACTCATGATGAGGTAGCGCCTTGCTGATGAAGTCGGAATAGGCCAACTCGCTCACCAAACGAACTCCGTGTACCAAGACCACTTTCTCAAAACGCTCATAAGTTTCGGGATCTTGAATGATGCTCATGAAAGGCGCCAAGCCAGTTCCGCTTCCAAACAGAAAGAGGTTTTTGGCAGGCAAGAGGTCATGAATGATTAAGGTACCCACCGGTTTGCGACTGACCAAAAGATCATCGCCGGCTTTCAAGTGTTGAAGGCGAGAGGTAAGGGGGCCGTCTTGCACCTTAATGCTCAGAAACTCTAAGGTCTCTTGATAGTTGGGGCTGGCAATACTGTAGGCACGTAAGAGGGGCTTGCCATCAACATGCAGGCCAATCATCACGAAATGACCATTCTCAAATTTAAGACCGGGATCACGGGTGGTCGTGAAGCTGAATAGTGTGTCGTTCCAATGGTGAACGCTTAATACTTTTTCTGTTCCGTAAGCTGACATGATCGTATAAAGATAAAATTTAGCCCTGCATTATAAGGCATTAAAGCTTGACCGCATGTTCGCGTGTGGTGTGGAAGGTCAAATCAGGCCAGCGCTCTTGAACTAACTGAAGGTTCACGCGATTAGGGGCCAAGTAAGCCATATTCCCAGCGGCGTCATAGGCTACGTTCTGGCCTACTGCGTTTTCAAATTCTAAGAGCCGTTTAGAGTCGGTACAGCTCACCCAACGGGCGCTGGCAACCGATGCACCTTCAAATACGGCATCTACCCCATACTCTGCCGCCAAGCGACTGGCGACCACATCAAACTGTAGTTCTCCTACTGCACCTAAAATGATGTCAGCTCCAGTCACAGGCCTAAATACTTGCACCGCCCCTTCCTCGCCTAATTGCTGTAAACCTTTTTGCAATTGTTTCATCTTGAGCGGGTTGCGAATTCGCACCGCTCGAAAATAATCAGGGGCAAAGTAAGGGATACCGGTGAATTGCAAAACTTCTCCTTCGGAGAAACTATCGCCGATTTGCATAGCGCCGTGATTGGGTAATCCGATGATATCGCCTGCATAGGCTTCTTCTACTTGTTCACGATTAGACGCCATGAAAGTCACCACACTGCTGGCCCGAATATCTTTGCCAATACGCAAATGCTTAAGCTTCATGCCACGTTCAAATCGTCCTGAACACACGCGCAGGAAAGCAATACGGTCACGGTGAGCGGGATCCATATTGGCTTGTATCTTGAACACAAAGCCAGAGAAGGGCTCCTCAACTGGCTCCACTTCGCGTACCGTAGCATTGCGGCTGCGCGGGGGAGGGGCCCAGTCAATCAGAGCATTCAAGATTTCACGCACACCAAAGTTATTAATCGCAGAGCCAAAAAATACGGGGGTTTGTTTTCCCGCCAAAAAGCGCTCTTGATCAAAGGCATGGGAGGCGCCTGCAAGTAACGCTACTTCGCCCCGCAGTTGTTCGATTTCCATGGGAAACAGTTCATCCAGACGCGGATGATCGATACCAGAAATCACTTCAAACTCTTGGTCAGCGCGCTCTTCACCCGGTGCAAACAACAACACTTCATCGCGCAGCAAATGGTAAACCCCTCGGAATCGTTTTCCGAAACCAATGGGCCAGGTCACGGGTGCGCATTCAATGCCCAAAACGGATTCCACTTCATCCAATAATTCCAAGCTGTCGCGAATTTCGCGGTCTAGCTTATTCATGAAGGTAATGATGGGGGTATCGCGCATGCGGCAAACGTTGAGTAGCTTGATCGTTTGTGCCTCAACCCCCTTGGCGGCATCGATTACCATCAAGGCCGAATCCACCGCCGTTAATACGCGATAGGTATCTTCCGAAAAATCCTGGTGACCGGGGGTATCGAGCAAGTTGATCACATGATCTTGATAATCCACCTGCATCACCGAGCTGGCGACCGAGATGCCCCGCTGTTTTTCAATATCCATCCAGTCAGAAGTGGCGTGCCGTGCACTTTTACGCGCCTTGACTGTTCCCGCAAGCTGGATCGCCCCTGAAAATAACAAGAGCTTTTCAGTCAGCGTCGTTTTACCTGCGTCAGGGTGAGAGATGATCGCGAAGGTGCGGCGGCGCTGAACTTCACGGGTAATCTGCTGTACGGCGTCATTCATGGCTTAGGGTACTTGGCGGTTTGAAGCGCATCGTCTGATATAACCCGCTATTATAGCTTGACCGAGTATTGTTCCGAGCCTTCAGTGAGTACATTTCTAGATCGACGCGTATTTTTAGAACAAGGACTGCGCTTATCGCTAGCAACAGCCGCTGCGGGGGCTTTGCCTTTGGCGCAGGCGCAGAGTGAAGAGCGCTCTGCTGACAAAATGGGAGAGATGCGTTCAGATGCGTTGGCCAGCCAGCACAAGGCAGGACAAGCCTTCAGCAATTACGGCATGCCCTCTGTGTATGAGAAAAGAGTCATTCGGCTGATTGGCTCCAATCGGATGGTTTCGGGCAATGGCGTGTCCTGGACCCCTTTAGAATCCCTTGAAGGAATTGTCACGCCAACGGGTCTTCATTTTGAACGGCACCATAATGGGGTGCCGGATGTGGATCCTGCTCGTTTCGAACTCCTCATGCATGGCATGGTGGCGAGGCCCCTGCGCTTTGATTTAGCTGGTTTGCTGCGCTATCCCTTGCAATCCCGACTGATCTTTATAGAATGTGGAGGCAATAGCAACGCAGGATGGCATGAAGAGCCCATGCAAAAGCCAGTTGGTTCTTTTCATGGTTTAGTGTCTTGCTCAGAATGGACCGGCGTTCCGCTCAACTATTTGTTGGATGAGGCTGGCATTGATAGCAAAGCGACTTGGGCGATTGCTGAAGGCTTGGATGCTGCTGCTACCGAGGTCAGTATTCCCGTATCAAAATTACGGGAGGATGCCCTGCTTGCGCTATATCAAAACGGCGAACGCTTACGTGCTGAAAACGGCTATCCGCTGCGCTTGGTGCTTCCTGGCTGGGAAGGCGTACGCCAGGTCAAATGGTTGCATCGCCTTGAGTTCACCGATCAGCCTGTGATGTCAAGAAATGAAACAGGTGAATACACACAGTTACTCCCTTCGGGAAAAGCTGAGCAGTTTGATTTTGTGATGGGGCCTAAGTCGCTCATCACTTCTCCTTCGCATGGTCAAACACTAGGTTTACCTGGAGTTTATGAGATTCGGGGTTTGGCTTGGAGTGGCCACGGTTCGGTTGCAAAGGTTGAAGTTTCTGCGGATGGCGGACAATCTTGGAGCACAGCTCATATTGATGGTCCGGTCATGTCTAAATGTTTTGCGCGTTTTCGTGCTGCATGGAAATGGAATGGAAAGCCTGCAGTTTTACAAAGTAGAGCAAAAGACGATCACGGTAATATTCAACCTACGCGCGCAAGACTCCTTGCTGAGCGCGGGCGAAATGGCTATTTTCACTACAACGCAATTGTCAGTTGGGCTGTGGATTCAGATGGAACGGTGCGCCATGTCTACGCTTAAGATCGCACGAATAGTTCAGTTACCTCCATTGTTATTAGCGAGCCTACTATTCAGTTTCTCAAGCTTAACCACCCCTTTAGCTCACGCAGATAGCACCGCATCCACCCCAAGCCCTATGGGTAAACCCCTGGATACGGGCTCAATCACCAGGCTCGCGCCTAATATTTATCCCAATGGACAAGGTTTGCCGGATGGGATGGGCTTAGCGAAGAATGGCTCAGTGCTATACCAAGCACACTGTGCCAACTGCCATGGATCAAAAGGGGAAGGAGCGACAGCTCAAGGTTTAATTGGGGGCGATGGGCCACTGAGTGCCCATGATGCAGATAAAACGATTCTAACTTACTGGCCTTATGCAACAACCTTAATCGATACCATCGCGAGGAGTATGCCCCCTGCTGCTCCTGGCCATTTGTCCGCAGATGAGCTCTACTCTTTGTGCGCTTATCTTCTAGCAGAAAATGGTTTATGGGCTCGTGATCAGCCCATGGGGCCAAAGGAACTGGCAGCGATCGTGATGCCGAATCGCAATGGCTTTATTCGTAAATTCCCTTGAGGCATTGACCGACTAAGTTGTTGCTCAGAAACCTGACCCGGCCAAGGCATAGGCTCAGTCCGCCTAGCCGGGTTTCTGCGCAATATAGGATCGCTGTGGCTAGCTTTTAATGTTTATGATGATGTTTCTTGTGTGGATGTTCTTTCAAAGAGGACTCCGGCAATGCAAAGGCTGCAACAGCATCACCCGTCTTGAAACCAAATAAAGAATTTCCACCCACCGCCACTGCCACCATTTGTTGATGACCTTGCTTCCAACTCACAGGGGGGGCATTGACACCCGCATCTAATTCCACATCCCAAAGTTTGACCCCATTCAAAGAATCATAAGCTGAAAAATGATGTTTTCCGCTGCCAGTAAAGATCACGCCACCTGCTGTCGCCAATACTCCGCCAATCATGGGTTCAACCGTTTTCTCCTGCCAGCGAATGGTGCCACCATGGCGCATATCCAGTGCTGTTAAGGTCCCCCCTTTCTCATCGCCATCTTGCGTGGAAACATAATTCAAAACCTTGCCGTCTTTGGTTTCTTTATGCAGAACATAGCGAGTAGGAAGATGAAGAGCGGGTACAAATAGCAGGCCATTTTTGCTGTCATAAGCGGCAGGTGACCAATTGGAACCACCAGCAATTCCGGGAGCAATCACTACACCTTCTCCACTGATGGGTTCCGCTAGAAGATTACTTTGCGGTACAAAAGCATCCGATTTAAACAAGAGCTTTCCAGTTCTACGATCATGCACATATACCCAACCTAATTTGCTGGGGGACGCCACGGCCGGCACTTTTTTCCCTTTGATTTTGAGTGTCATCAGTACCGGAGGCGTCGCCACATCGTAACCCCAGCGGTCATGGGGGATCTGTTGATAGGCCCACACCAACTTTCCGGTTTTGATGTTCAGAGCCACCAAAGAAGAGGTATGCAAATTGTCTCCGGGGCGGCTGTCATCCGCCATTTGTGGCGAAGGATTGCCGGTTCCAAATATCAGCAATCCTCGTTCACGATCTATGGCTGGACTGGCATAGATAGATCCGCCTCCATAGCGCCAGGCATCATTAAAATCGGGTAGGGCGTTTTTCTCACCTTCAATGTCTCGGTGCATGGGCACGCCATCGCCCGTACTGTTTTTAAAGTCACCCTCCCAGCCCGGTCCAGTCACATCCCATTTCCATACTAACTTGCCCGTTTTTTCATCGTAGGCAGCCATAAAACCAGACTGGCTTTGAGTTCCATTCATGCCAACCACTGCCAAACCTTGATCTGGATGAAGGCCGTAGCCCACACCATTCACAGCCACAAAAACCATGCCATGAAACACAATGGGTGCCATCCCGATACCAATCCCCGTTGATCCGGTTGCTTCTACTTTTTTAAGAGGATCATCCCCGCTCAGGTTACTTGAACTCTCAGTTGACCCGGTTTGTTCCGCTACGGCCACATCCCAGACTGGGCCTCCCGTTTTTGCATTCAATGCAACCAGACGCCCGTCTACAGTGCCAATAAACACTTTGTCATGATCCACGGCAACCCCGCGGTTAGCCGGCCCACAACAAATCGCTTTCCAACGTGATACATGTTTGTATTTCCATATTTCTTCGCCGGTTTTTGCATCGACCGCAGCAACACCGCTAAAGGGAAGCGATACGTACATCACTCCTTTAGTCACTATCGGTGTGGTTTGGAATGTGGCATTGATCCCGCTGTGGTAAGTCCAGGCGGGGATCAATTGCTCCACATTATGCGTATTGATATCTTTTAGTGGCGAAAAGCGTTGATTCCCGTTTCGATGTCCGTGAATGGCCCATTCATTTCCTTGATCTTGGGCATCTGCAATGCAAGTAAATATCAGGCTAGCCAGAAGGATTCCCGACAGAGACAAAGGGCGCAAAGCTGAGATCGAACGAGATGGCATGGTGTTATTCCTCAAGGTACCGCAACAATAATCCTACTAGGATATCAAATTCAAGCAATTAGAATGACGTGTCCTCTAGATCATTGCCTAGGCGGGCTAATTCGGGATCTAAGGATTCCCATGTAACTTGTCTGCCTACCAGCGCATAAACCCAGCGCAATACCGGGTTGGCATGGTGGCAATAATTGGTCAAAGGAATCATTTGATGCCCCACTGAAATCTTCGCGTCATAGCCTGTTTGTCCGCTTTCTATGGCGTGATAACCTCCTTCAATGGCGAGATCTACACATGCATCCCATAGTCGGAAATACAGAAACCACTCTTTAGGAGCCGAGTAATTGATCCCGATGAATTTGTTGACCAGCTTTGCGCCATTTACATATACCAGCATGAAGGCAACAGGTTCGGTACTTGGAAAACTAGAGTGGGGTGTGTTACCCGAAGGGTCGTTAAGGCGGTGCCTCAGCGCTGATTCTCCTGCAGGGTAGATAACAATAAATCGGCAACAGTCCACCTTTGCCATTGCCTCAAAAAAGGTTTGGTTCAGTTTTTCAAATCGGGTGGTGGCATGTTCATACGTTTGCCAAAATAAATTAAAAAGCGAATCGAGGAGTGCTGAAGAGGGGTGTTGAATAAGCTCAATTCTCAAATCGATTGCAGCTTCTGCTCGTCGCAGAGTGCGTCGTAATTTTTGCCGACGACTGGGTTTGATCGATGTGAAATACGCTTCTTTACGAAGTGTTAAATAACGTTCTCTGATTTGATCTTCCACATTTTTGGGTTTGGCTTGATTGCTATTAGTTTTGGATGGCACCATTACATCAGGCAATATGACTTCGGTTCCTGGAAAACTGACTACGCGGAATAAATTAAAGTCAGGGCTGATTGCATTGAATATCACCCCAAACTGCTCTGGCATGTCTTTCCATACGCGCATGGGTGCCCCAAGTTCGTTGGCTTTTTGCAGAACAGCTTGATGGAGTGTGCGAAAAACACGTTCAATTTCTGAAGGGTTCATTCCGGGCTTCAGTCCAATCCATCCTTGATCACTGCAAGGTGATCCTACAAAAAAAGTTCTTTGATGCAACAAGGGCGGATAATATTTAGCAAGAAAACGTAGCGCCGGAATCATAGTGTCAGGTGCTACCATTTCAAGCGGCATATCCATCACAAAGCAGGGAGCAAGGGCGATAGCTATGTTCTCGTGATTACGAAGTTCCAAATATAAAAAAGAAAACTGATCTTCGAGTTGTGCCTGTTCTAAAGACTCATACCACCACTTACCTTCAATCAAAGGGGGAAACCCTTCCTTCCAAAGCGCAGGGTCGCAATCGGATGCTCGGATAAACCAGTTCGCGTTGAGGATCATTCTGGGATTGCAAGGGCAGCCCCTGCAACGATAAAGGCCACACCCAGCCAACGACGAAAATTTGGTTTTTCACCCAATAACACCCGGGCGGCAATCACAACAGCGGCGTAACTCAGCGCACTAAGGGGATAGGCCACAGCGATATCTAAGGTTTTAAGTGCGCGGGTATAGAATGAAATCTCGATCAAAAATAAGCTCGCTCCCAAGCTGACCCATAGCACATACGCTCGTGCTGTGTGTGCAGAGGCGACTTTTAAACATACTTGTGCCAAACCCTCCAGCACAGATCCTGCAAGAATAAGAATAATACCTGGCATGAGATTCATGAATCGGCAACCTTTTGACTAGATACCAAAGCAACGCCAATCAGTATCAAAATCACACTCATCACGCTACGCCCATTCCATTGCTCGCCTAAGCATAGCCACGAAAGCAGACCCACTCCAATGTAACTCAGCGAAGTAATAGGTTGCGCAAAGCTAAGATCAGCCCGTTTAAGCACGGTCATCCATAAGAATAACTGGGCCAACAGTATCCCCATTAATATCCAAAAAACAGGCATATCAGCTGCAGCCAACACCAGTGTCGGGATATGATCTGTATCCGGAAGTCGACTAGCAAGTGACTTCCAAATGATCTGACCAAAAGAATCGGCCACAACGGTAATTGCTAATCCAAGCCATACTTGCTTAGAACTATTTTTCACATCTATCAATCCTTCATCGCACCAACTTAGATTGTACGACTTTCCTTCCTGATGACCTTTTCCTTAATTCAATCCTTGCCCTCAGAGGGTGTCGATATCGTGGGTGATGTGCATGGCGAAATTGATGCACTGCATGATTTAGTTCGTGTCTTGGGCTATGACCATCAAGCACGTCACCCAGAAGGTAGAAGCTTGGTTTTTGTGGGTGATTTATGTGATCGTGGTCCGGATAGCCCTGCCGTAGTTGATTGGGTTCGGCGGCGTCGTGATGATGGGCGGGTGCAATGTGTTTTGGGTAATCATGAATTGAATTTGATGCGCGGACAGCGCAAAGATGGCAACGATTGGTTCTATGGCGATGTATCAGAAGAAGGTGAACGCTATCTTCCTTTCGCTATGCTATCCAAAGGTGAGCAACACTCTGTTAAAGCTTTTTTCAATAATTTGCCTGTGGCTTTAGAAGGAAAGGGTCTCAGAGTGGTACATGCAGCATGGCATTCCGCTTCTGTGACGCATTTGAAAACCTGTGTAGCCCGTTCTATGGAGGTCTTTGATCAGATCGATCACGCATTTAAACTTGACATTGAAAACAGAACCTTAGCTAGCATGGCTTTAGAAGAAAAACAACCTTGGTTAGATCATCTTCATCATCAGCATACTCCGCCCCCATTACTTCATATGACCGGGAAATGGAATGCCAAACTGCAAATGGGTAACCCCATTCGTGTCATGACTTCAGGGATTGAAAAAGAAACGAATACCCCGTTTTTTGCAGGAGGGGCATGGCGTTTCGTTGAACGTGCTGCTTGGTGGAACGACTATCAAGACACTACCCCTGTGGTTTTTGGCCATTATTGGAGACGCTGGAATAGGCAAACCGCTCAACCCCGAACAGCATTTGGTCCAAACTTGTTTTATGGGGTAGAGCCGGATGCTTGGTTTGGCTCAGCAGGCCAAGTGTTTTGCACTGATTTTTCTGTGGGTGGGCGCTTTATGGAGCGTAAGAATAAAGTCAATGCAGGATTCATTGGGCGTCTTGGAGCATTACGTTGGCCCGAGCGCGATCTGTATTTTGATGATGGAACCTGTGTTCCTACTCACCATTTTCTGGGTACAAAATAAATGGCCTTACGCGCAACCATCTATAAAGTTGAACTGCAAATCAATGACCTTGATCGGCAAGTATTTGAACAACATTCGCTGGCATTAGCTTGCCATCCCTCTGAAACCACTGAGCGTATGATGGTGCGCTTGTTAGCCTTCGTTTTGAATTCAGGTGAGGGCTTGAGTTTTGGTCGTGGATTATCGAGTGAAGATGAGGCCACACTCTGGCAGCATGACCTCAGTAGGGCCCTGCGGCTTTGGATTGAGGTTGGTTTACCTGATGAGCGTTTGCTTCGAAAGGCCTCTGGTCGGGCAGATCGTGTGATTCTTTATACCTACGGTGGGCGTTCTGCAGGGGTATGGTGGCAACAAAATCAGGCTGTACTTGAACGCATTAAAAACTTAAAAGTGATTGATCTTGTTGAGGAATCAACTAAGGCACTCGCGAAGTTGGCGCAACGATCGATGGATGTTCAGGTTACGATTCAAGATGGTGAGATTTGGTTTAGCGAAGGTGAGCGAACGGTTCAACTTCATCCAATTAATTTATTTATGTCGTAATAAAAGGCTTAAATAACAGCGACTGCAGATTTGTACTATTCAAAAAACTTTTATAAAAGCTTCATTTTGCATTCAATATAGGGTTCTAAAGTAGCGGCTTTTAATTAAATAGGACCGCCGCCGTGAACCCCGCATCATCTCCTCTGATTGGCACCCCCGTTTTAGTGCCCAACCAACACGAACTCCAACGCGGTGAGGTGTGCCGCTATCCCATTCGATTAATTTTAGCCAATCCTCAACCCATGGTGATGTGGAGTCAGCGGGTTCTGATAGAGCAATTCGCTCGGCACATTGAAGTCGTGGGAGAAGTATTGAACATAGCGTCTCTTGAAGAACTGCTTTCTGTATCTATTACGACTGTCGTCTTACTCGATATTTCGTTGATGACCATAGAGACCCTGCCCCAGATTCAAGAGTTAATCCAACACCATTCCACGCAAGTGCTTGTGATTGGAAACAGTTCAGAGGAATGGTTGAAGCGAGAAGGTATTGCCCATGGTATTCGCGGTTTTATAGACAGAGATGACCCGCCACCTAAGTTATTTCGAGGCATTGAAGCCCTTCACAATGGAGATACCTGGTTAAACCCAATTTGGTTATCTGGCTCCACCCAGCAATTTTCACACAGGCCAACATCACGAAGAGATACGACTGCAAAAGGGAGGATTGCCTCGCTCACTAAATGTGAATATCAAACGATGATTTTCATGCATAAGTTGGGTGGAGAAAAAAATGATGTAGTGGCAGATGCATTGAATATTAGTCCTTCCACCCTGCGAAATCGTCTTTCCATTATCTATGAAAAATTGGATGTACCTGGTAAGGCAGGGTTAATTTTATTTGTCGCTGAAAACGGGCTAGAGCATTGATTTACCCCTATCTGTTTGGGCGCCTGATGGCGCCCTTTCAAGCTGTATTCCTGCCTGAAGAACGGTTATGTTGGGTTTATCTCTTATCTGCAGTACTCATTGCAGGATGGGCGCGCGGTAAATTGAAACGGTTTCGTTGGTCCAAAATTAAATTGTATTTTTTCTCTTGGAAAACTTCAGCTTTGCTGGACTATCGTTTTTTTATCGTCAATCGCGTGCTGTTTGGATTGTGCTTCAGCCCACTTTTTTTGGCATTGAATGTTTGGGTGTCGAGTGCGTGTGAAATTTATTTGCATCAGTATCTTCCCTTATTGCAAGGAATCGCCGCAGTCCATTTTGGAATAAGAAATGGATGGAACGATCTTGCTCTGACCCTTTTTTCATTGATTGCAATGGATGTGGCTTTTTTTTTAAGTCATCGCTTACAACACCGTGTGCCGGCTCTTTGGGCATTTCACAAAGTACATCATTCAGCGCAGGTGTTAACACCGCTGACAGCCTACCGGGTACATCCTGTAGATGACATTCTTTCTTTAACATTGTCCGCTTTGTTGGTGGGCGGTGTGGAAGGCATTTTTGCTTTTATCACATCACATTCCAGTCATGTTTTAACTTTGGCTGGGGTACAAATTGGTCTAGTCATTTTCTACATGGCAGGTTTCAATCTTCGTCACTCTAGAGCTTGGATGAGTTATGGAACGTTTTGGAGCCATTGGTTTATTAGCCCTGCTCAACATCATATTCATCACAGTGTGAAACCGGAGCATTTTGATAAAAACTTTGGATTTATTTTTGCGTGTTGGGATCGATGTTGTGGATCACTACTGATTCCATCTAAAGCACAACACCTTCGGGTTGGCCTTACTACAACCACAGATGATGTGAACTTTGATTCAGTTTGGGGATTGTACTGTCATCCCTTTATCGCCTTATGGCATGGATCAAGATCAAGATTTGTTGGCCTGCTGATTGCGGTTTTGATGGCCGAAATCATATGGATTAATGCCTCAGCTGCTTACCAAGCCCTTTCAGCTCGAAGTGTGTTCTTGGAAGACCTCAGTAGTCCAGAGGTCAAGACTTTGATTTCTGCGGGCTATGATACTTTGCTCATACCCACTGGAGGATTAGAACAAAACGGTAACCATATGGCGCTTGGTAAGCACAATAGTGTGTTGCGCTACACCAGTCAGCATATCGCTCTTCAGTTGGGTCACACCCTTGTTGCCCCATTGATTCCCATTGTTCCAGAGGGTCAATTTCATCCTGCTACTGGGCATTTGCAATGGCCGGGTACCCTGGGGCTTTCTTCCGGAGTGTTTGAGGGCGTTCTGTTAGATATTGCTCAGAGTGCTGAACTGCATGGTTTTCGCTATGTATGTTTTATTGGCGAACACGGTGAAAGCCAAGTCAGCCAAATGCGCGTAGCTCAAAAAATCAATCAGGATCAAACGCGTTTTTCTCATCGTTTCTCTGCGCTAAATGTCGATGCGTATTACGAGGATGCTGAGCAGCGGTCATGGTTGTTGTCTAGAGGGGAGACAGAACAGACGATTGGGCATCATGGGGGGATCATTGATACTTCGGAGTTGATGGCGGTTGAGCCTGGACGAGTGGGGCTGCAAGTCGTATCTAAAATACGTGCGGTGGGTAATTTAGAGGCCATTCCATATCGGGCTCCGGCTGCGCCTGGCGCACCCGCCCAGAGCCATTTCGATTTATTGGGTGGGGAGCTTAAGGAGGGATCGGATGGCCAGCCGAGCCGAGCATCTGCGTCTTACGGGCAGGTGTTGATCAATCTCAAAATCAAGCATGCGGTTACGCAAATTCAAAACTGGAAATCTCATATTTCTTGAGCGTTATCACGTGACACAACTACCGGTAGAAAGCACCTGATAAACAAGGCTAAGTTTCTTCGTAAAACGGGTGATTTCTCCGTATTTTAGATGCATCACTCTCTTTAAGATGATCTTCAACCGTGCGATTGGCGTGCGGGTTTTGATTTCTTAAGGAGAAAGACTGATGCGAGCTTTAATTCAATCTGCACTACATTTTTTGCGAGATGAAGAAGGCGCGACTGCCGTGGAATATGGGTTGATCATCGCGCTGGTAGGGGCCGCCATTACGGTTGCGGTAAGTAATTTAGGTAGTGGCCTCACCTTGGTGTTTACCAATATTGCAAACAAAATCACCCTTGCCGCGGCTTGAGTAGCAACGATGATCACGTCACTTATGCCTGCTATTGATGCCCGCTTAGTGGGGCTCATTCTTCTGGTCAGTGCCGCCGCCGCTTGGGATATCACTGCAAGGCGGATTCCAAATCTCTTACTTTTAGCAGGAGCACTGACCAGTCTTGTACTACTGATTCAGTCTCGTGGTTGGTTTGGGCTGACAGATTGGATAGCAGGGGGAGGATTGATGCTAGCCCTCTTTCTGATTCCTTATGTGCTAGGTATTTTGGGTGCAGGAGATGTGAAATTGATGGCCACTATTGGATGTTTTTTAGGGCCTATCGCAGCTTTTTGGAATGGGGTGATGTGTGCCTTCAGTGGTGGCGTTTTGAGTCTGATGGTACTGGTTTTATTACCTTGGGATCGCCCTGTTTCACGCATTCCCTATGGCGTTTCTATCGCCTTAGGCACCCTTACTTTTATTGCACTATAAAAAAGGATTGTCATCATGAATCTAAGTCGCTTCCTACCTCTTAGCCTGCGTCATTTGAGAGCGTTTGCTTTGTTCTTGGGTTCTGCTGCCCTCGCGTTTGCTTCAGTTTGGATTGCCGAAAAAGAGTTTGCAGTTACACGTGCTCCTGCTGCAATTCAAATGGCCAGCACTATTCCAGTTCAGCATCAGGAGGACTCTCAAGCCTTATCCCATAAACTCACTCCCGGTATGCGCGCAATGTCTGTTCGAGTGAATGAAGTAGCTGGCGTGGCGGGCTTTGCGTTACCTGGGAGCTATGTTGATATCCTAGTGAATATGCAGGAAGCGCATGCCTCAACGATGGGAAACGAGCAGAGCATTTCAAAAATCATCTTAGAAAAAGTATTGGTCTTAGCCGTCGCGCAGGAGACCAGCCACGATGATAAAAAGCCCAAGGTAGTCAATGCAGTGACCTTACAAGTCACTCCCGAGCAATCCGAACTCCTGGATCTCGCACGTAATGTAGGCACGCTCTCTCTGGTTTTACGTAACCAAGCTGATCTAGCCCTTGCTCCTTCCTCAGGGGTAAGCCGAAAAACTTTATTGGCCGGAATACTTTCTCCTGAGCTTGCGCACCCTCATGCTCCATCGTCTTCAAACGGTTTGATTTCTGCTGAATCAATAAAGCCCAGCGATACCCAGAAAATAGAATTAATTAAGGGAAGTGACCATGTCACTTTTTTTTCGGGGAAGAGGGAGGGCCCTCAATGACTTCATCCACAGCCACAGCCTTGATCTCTTCCCAACAAACCATGCTATGCGGATACCTGGCTTTATCATTCTTGATGAGCGCGGAACCTTGTTGGTCTGCAACTGATGCCCCGCATCAGATTGCACTGAAATCAGGCCAAGCAATCACTGTCTCATTGCCAGAATCCGTCCGTCGAATCGCTTTGGCAGACCCCAGCGTGGCAGATGTGAACTTATTGAACGCTAGAGAAATATATTTACTAGGAAAACGCTCTGGGAATACTAACCTACTCATTTGGTCGACCAATCAAAAAACACAAACCATAGAGTTAGAAGTCGGTCTCAATTTGCAGCCTTTGCAATCAGCATTTCAACTTTATTTCCCAGAGGAAATCAGTCTCAAAGTAAGTCAGGTAGGCACTAGCATAGTGTTAAATGGAACAGTTGCTGATACGGTGAAAGCGCATCAAATTCTTGTATTAGCTCAAGCGTTTATCAATATGTCGGGTGCGACATCGCTTTCTTCTGGGCCACACTCTTCTGAGGCAATGCTCTCATCACATTCATCCAGCTTTCCCAACCGGTTTGACTCGCTTCGTACACAAAGCGCAGCTCTCCCTCAAGCTATAGATTTAAACTCAAGTAGTCCTATTGGAGGTCAACTCCAACTCATTAATCTACTCAAAATCGCTGCCCCACAACAAGTGCGACTGGATGTAAAAGTTGCAGAAGTATCAAAAACCTGGCTGCAACAATGGGGTGTAAAAGTAGGCTTAAATAGAACGCAAGGAGAATGGAGCGCTTCTCTAGGTTCAGCCCTGTCTAATTTAGCCTCCCCTGCAAATTTATCACTAGAGTTTGGCTCCGGTGAGGCGGCGATATCGGTGACACCACTCAGCCAAGATAGTCTGATTAAAACCTTGGCAGAACCCAGTTTGCTGGCGATCAGCGGTCAGCAAGCCAGTTTCTTGGCAGGCGGAAAAGTTTTTATTCCTGTTGTGCAGAGTTCAGCTCAAGGGGCTCCCCTTTCAAGCTTGGAAGAAAAGGAATTTGGTATTGCCCTAAAATTTACTCCCACAGTCTTAAATGGAGGGCGTATCCATCTAAAAGTGGCACCTGAAGTCTCTGAACTCAACCCGCAAGGGCTAGGTTTGGCAGCTAATGGAGTGAGTGGCCAAGCCATTCTTCCTTTATTCACTACTCGCCGTGCGAGCACGGCGGTTGAGCTGCGTGATGGAGAGAGTTTCGCGATAGGTGGTCTGATGCAAAACAATATCAATTCAAATATTCAAGCTATTCCTTGGCTTTCAGATATTCCGGTATTGGGTGCATTGTTTCGCAGCAGCCAATTTCAAAAAGATGAAACAGAGTTATTATTTGTCGTCACGCCACATTTGCTTTCACCCAGCGATACTAGGCTGCCACTTCCTACTGACCGCTATAGTGAACCTTCTCAGAAAAGATTCTTTTTTGAAGGAAAACAACAAGAAGAAGCGGATCTTTCTCTCTCTCACCTAGACGAAAGTCCATACTCTGGTTTTATGCCTGAGGGGCACTCGGCTGAATGGAGCCAACCCAGACTAGATAGCGATGCAAGCACGGCCTTACATGCCTTTGATCGCTATCAAAATGATGATGGTGTTCCGCTCCCTCTGGTTGGGCTCCCCAGAAACGCATCATCCTTGATGGGTGGGGCGCCATGAAGACATTGAATTCTTTAAATAGCTGTTCCTCCCTAACGCTCCGTCAGGGTATTCAAGGCTCTATTGCGATCCTGGCGGCGCTCTCATTGTCTGCGCTAATCGGTATGATGGCTTTAGCCATAGACCTTACCCGTTTTTTCATAGCGCAAAATCAGTTGCAATTTATTTCAGATAGTTGCGCATTAGCCGGGATCGCTGCTTTGCCATGTGCAAGCATTAATACGACTTCCACAAGCTGCGCAGCGGTCGATTACGCAAGGGCTTCAGAGGCCGGACAGCGAATCGCGCAAACCAATCCAGTGCCGGGTAGTGATGCCATCACCAATGTAAGTTTTCCGCAGAGTAATCGAGTACAGTGTCAAGTACAGTTGGATGGTTTTCTGCCTTCTCTATTGCAAGCCTTTGGAGTGGGCACACAGAACCTTCAGGCCCAGTCAATTGCAACAGTATGGCCCCAACAAACATCCTGCCCACTTTGTGGTAGTTCGCATTTTGCGGGTGCAATCAATAGCACTGGAAGCCTTATTCCGGTATTGGTGCGATAGGCAATGCAGTCTCAGCGTGGAGCGGCAGCGATTGAATTTGCCATTGTTGCGATTCCTCTCATTACGCTTTGTTTTGCCGGATTGGAATGCAGCTTGGCGCTGCAGCGCTTTCAAGCATTACAATTTTCAGTGGCGGCGGCAGTCCGCTATCTTTCCCTTTCTCAGCCTGGTGACAGCAGCGCCATGCTAACGGCTCAATGCCTTGCCATTACAGGCACACCCAATGTCAGCCTCAATCAATGCACTGATGCACCTATCGTTCCTGGCGCTAAGCTTTTCAATGCTGAGGTCTGTGATGTTGCTCAATGCAGTCATCCTCAACAAATGATCTTGGCAGACGGTACACATCTCAACCTCGTTTCAGTCAGCACCCGTGATATTGAGATGACTGATTTTCCTGAATGGTTAGACGTGCTGGTTTTTCCCAACATTCAGTATTCAATGGTGCAGCCTTCAGCATGAATTCTCAGAGAGGAGCGACAGCAATTGAATTCGCCTTGATTGCCAGTATTTTTTTGATGCTGGTAATTGGCATGCTGGAATGCGCAAGGCTCATGATGCAGATAAACACCGTGGCTGCTGTGAGCCAAATACTCGCAAGATCGGCTTCTGTTTGTGATGTAAAAAAGATCAATGTTGCCTCTGTTCTCAATCAATTTATGCCAGGTCTGCCCGCTGAGTTACTCAGTGTGGACTATCTTCCATCCGGCTGCGACACAACAAATTGCCAGTGGGTTCAAGTCAAAACGCAGATTGGAATTCCACTTAATAGTCTCAACCCTTTTTTCAGTTCTTCTTTAAACTGGCCCGCGCTGATCTTTACTTTACCAAGAGAGAGTTTAAGTCATTCAGCAAGCGACTCAATGAACCCCGTGTGTTCTTGGTAAAGCATATTTTTAATCAATCTTAGTTCTAATGAGGTCACACCCTTGCATCCTTCTACTATCGCTGTTGTCTCCCCTCTCTCAACGCAACTCCTGGATCTAGGGCAAAGGCTCAAACGTATCCCTAATATCGGGTCGGTGATCACTATCCATAGTGACCTGCAAAATCTGCCTGATCTTCAAGATCCTCCTGATGTGGTGATTGCAGCAGATCCTTTTGAAGAATATCAGTCAATGGATGCCCTGGCCCGTTTTGTGATGCGCTATCCGCGTACTCGTCTAGTCGTGTGTTCGAGGCAAAACTCAGCCGATTTTTTGATGCATGCCATGCGGAGTGGCGTGCGTGAAGTGATACCCCCAGAGGCGAGTGATGAATTCCTGTTAGAAGCAATGCGACGCATTCAGTCACAACAGCATCCGGCCTTAGAACAAGAAGGCACAGTGATGTCTTTTATTTCTTGCAAGGGAGGAGGAGGCGCTTCATTTCTAGCCACCAATTTAGCCTATGCGTTAGCTTCTCAGCACAATAAGCGCTTAGCAGTGATTGATTTGAATTTACAGTATGGTGATGCTGCCTTATTTGTATCTGATCAAAAACCTGCCACGCATCTAGGGGAGTTGTGTCAGAAAATGCGGCACCTCGATGCCTCTCTTTTGTCTGCAGCAATGCTCCCTGTGTTGCCAAATTATGGCTTATTGGCTTCTCCAGAAACGCCTGCGCTTGCATCGGATATTCAAGCTGGCCAAATTGCATCCATTATTCGTTTAGCACGCAGCCAATATGATTATGTGATTCTGGATATAGGTCGCGGACTGGATCAGGTGGGATTCACAGCCCTAGAGCTTTCAGATCAAATTTATCCTATTCTGCAAAATACAATTCCCTACATCCGCGATGGAAAAAGGCTATTGGGCTTAATGCAATCTATGGGATATGAGGATGAAAAAATCTTCCCGGTGGTCAATCGACATGATCGCGAAAGTGAAATTACGATCAAGCAATTAGAAACAGCCTTGGCAAAAAAAATAGCACTGACGATTCCCAATCATTATTCAGCCGTTGCGGCATCAGTGAATCAGGGTGTACCTGTTGTGAAACTTGCCAAGGCTAGCCCTGTAGCAAAGAGTTTATTGAATTGGGCCAGCAAACTATCCGGGAAATGTCAAAACACCCCTCGTGGTTGGATAGCAAGAGTTCTGCACTGATGGCTGCCTATCATGATCTGAAACAGCGCATTCATGACCGATTGCTGCGCCAGTTAGATTTGGTGCAGCTTCAGCGTCTTTCTCAAGAACAGATTCGCTACGAACTCGGTAACCATACTGAGCGAGTTTTGCTCGAGGAGTCGATAGCGGTCAATGAGTTTGAACGCCGTGACTTGATCCGTGACATCCATAATGAAATGGTGGGACTAGGGCCTTTGCAACCTTTATTTAATGATCCCACGGTTTCCGATATCTTGGTGAACACGTATCAACGGGTGTATGTGGAACGCAGTGGTCGGCTTGAGTTGAGTGACATTGTATTTAATGATGAGGCGCACTTAATGAAGATCATAGAAAAAATGATTTCTCGAGTAGGTCGCAGAATTGATGAATCTAGTCCCATGGTCGATGCTCGTTTGCCCGATGGATCTCGTGTTAATGCCATCATTCCGCCCTTGGCAATTGATGGCCCGATGGTTTCTATTCGCAAGTTCGCTCATGAAGCGCTTCGAATGCAACATCTCCTTGATGTGGGAACCCTATCACCTGAAATGGCAACGGTATTGCAAACGATGGGAAAGCTGGATGCCAATCTCTTGGTGTCTGGTGGAACAGGAAGTGGCAAAACCACATTGCTCAATATTCTTTCTGCCTCAATTGATTCTCATGAACGCATTGTTACCATTGAAGACGCGGCTGAACTTCAACTCCAGCAGCCTCACGTTGTGCGCTTAGAAACGCGCCCCGCCAATATCGAGGGAAAAGGGGAGATTACCCAGCGTGCATTGATACGTAACGCCCTTCGTATGCGTCCTGATCGCATCATTTTGGGAGAGGTAAGGGGATCTGAGGCCATAGATATGTTGCAGGCTATGAATACGGGCCATCAAGGATCCATGGCGACGATCCATGCCAACACGCCTCGGGATGCGCTTGCGAGACTTGAAAATATGATTTGTCTTGGCTCTACTGCAATGAGTCCTGCCGCAATTCGTCGACAAATTGCCTCTGCAATTCACATTGTTATTCAGGTAGCAAGGCTGACAGATGGTCAGCGCAAAGTCACTTCCATTACCGAAGTCACGGGCATCGAAGGAGAAACTTTAAGCTTGCAAGAACTCTTTGCTTATCGACAAACAGGAATCAGCCGTTTTGGACGTGTAGAAGGACATTTTATCTGCTCAGGGATTCGCCCACGTTTTGCAGAAAAGCTTCGCGTGCAAGGAGTCGTGCTTCATCCGGATGTATTTCATCGCACTGCTGAGCGGGAGATCTAAGTGCATGAAGCTTGATCTGATTTTGATACTGAGCAGTAGTTTAGGTTTATTGTACTTGGGCTATTTGTCCCTATTCAAAACCGATCGCTATACCAACAACTCTAGACTCCAACTACGTTTAGAGCAGGTTATTAGTGAGAGGGCACATACAATACCCGCCCCAATTTTGCTCAAGCCCAAAGAACCTCCGGGTAAGGGTTCACCATATAAATTATCGTGGGCGATAGCCAGTCCCAAATATTGGGGGCTGCCTTTGTATCGATTGATTGTTCATGGTAGGCGTAAGGCCCAATGTGAGGCACAGCTTCCGGAAGTTTTGGATTGGATTGCCCGCGCATTACGAGCGGGTCATTCCCTGAATGCTGCCCTCACTCTGGCAAGTCAGGATGCCGCTGAGCCTCTGGGTAGCGAACTTAGAATGGCCATTGATGCGCTAAGGTATGGGCGATCAATGGAAGACTGCTTGCGCCAACTTTCAGAGCGCTTGCCCGCTACCGATTTACGCTTTGTAGTGATTGCCATCCTGGTACAGCGAGAAACGGGAGGAAACCTTGCTGAGCTTCTCAGTAGAGTGGCCAATACCCTTAGGGCCCGTATGTTGCTAAAAAGCTTTGTTCAAGCCCAAGCCGCAGAGGGAAAAATGTCGGCGTGGGTGTTGACCTTGCTTCCTATTCTATTGCTGGTATGGACTGCTTGGGCCTCACCGCATGCCATACATATTTTTATGACGGATCCGCTGGGTCAACGCTTGATGGCAAGTGCGCTTTTCACTCTTCTTCTTGGGATATTTTGGGTATGGCATTTCACTCGTATTCGACGGTAATCACTTTGATCGCCCTTTTTTTATTGGTATTTTGGGGGAGCCAAAGTTTTTTTCAGCGTTCCTATTCAAGCCCCACTCAATTGCGGTTAAAAAAACTTTTAGAACAGCGCTTCGGCTTGCGTCATCCCCAGCCAAAGTCAAATAAGCAAGTGCTTATGCTTGCTGAAGTAAAGCCATCCCATCGTTTTATTGATCAACAATGGAAGCGTTATCAGCATTTTTTTCGTCAGCATGCTTTACTGAAAGATCTTCCTGACGCACTAGATTTGTTATGCGTATGCATGGAAGCAGGACTTGCCCTTGATGCGGCCTTGGTGAAAGTGGCGCAAGAAATGCGACACCATAAAAGACCGCTTGGGCAAGAATTAGAATATCTCAGTGTTTCGCTTCTTGCAGGGCTGAGCAAAGAAATTGCGCTTCGCCAATTCGCCAATAAAATAGGCGGCACTGAAATCCACACCCTAGTCAGTTTGCTCATTCAAGCTGAGCGATTTGGCACCAGCATTGTGGCTTCTTTACGTGTTCATGCCGATATGATGCGCGAGCAAAAACGGCTCAAATCACAAGAGGATGCCTCTAAAATTGGGCTGAAACTGCTCCTTCCCATCGTGTTTTGCCACCTTCCGGCCCTATTCATTATTTTGCTCGGGCCTGCCTGCATTCAACTGTATCGAACCCTATCGCCGCTTTGGGACGTTGCCACGAACTAAATCCAACTTCAACGCCTCACTTAAATAATTTGGCATAAAGATTGCTTACAAACTCAAACTGAAAGAGATTCACCATGAAACCGACTTTTGTGGTGCATGTATACGGTTTCATGCACTGCAATTGAGCGCTCATTCTTCTAGACAACCTTAATCCGATTTTATTGGGAGCCGCTGCATGAAAGTCAAAACACCCTCAACACAACCAACGGTTGATTCTCAGGAACTCAATACAGGTCGCCGCAAGCTGATTAAGACTCTTGGTGCGGCGACTACTTTGTCTTTGATTGATCCCATGGTGCGTATGGGCGCATGGGCTGCGGGCTCTGATGCTCCAGAAAAACCCGAAGTAAAAGTGAGTTTTATTGCGCTCACTGATTGCGCATCCGTGGTGATGGCCAGTCATCTCGGTCTGGATAAAAAATATGGCGTCAAAATTGTTCCAACTAAAGAGGCTTCTTGGGCAGCCATTAGAGATAAATTGATCAATGGCGAAAATGATCTTTCTCATATTTTGTATGGCTTGGTATATGGCCTACAAATGGGGATTGGTGGCCAGCAAAAAGACATGTCTGTTCTGATGACGCTGAATCACAACGGTCAGGCTATTACGCTTTCAAAAGATCTCTTCAAGAAAGGAGTGACGGATGGAGCAAGTCTCAAAGCGCAGATTGATAAAGAAAAACGTGAATATACCTTTGCACAAACCTTCCCTACGGGAACACATGCAATGTGGCTCTATTACTGGCTAGCCAATTATGGGATTCACCCAATGAAAGACGCCAAGATCATTACTGTTCCCCCGCCGCAAATGGTGGCCAATATGCGCAGTGGCAATATGGATGGCTACTGTGTGGGTGAACCATGGAATGCGCGGGCTATTATTGATGATATTGGTTTTACCGTCACGACTTCGCAGCAGATCTGGCAGGACCATCCTGAAAAAGTATTAGGGGTGACTGCAGAGTTTGCCAAGAAGTATCCCAATACTTGTAGGGCAGTGATGGCAGCAATTTTAGAAGCTGGAAAATACATTGATGCTTCTCAAGCCAACAAACATGAAACGGCTCAGATCATTTCTCCGGCTTCTTTTGTGAATGCGGATGTCAACGTGATTCAGGATCGTGTGATGGGCCACTATAACAATGGCATCGGTAAGACTTGGGAAGACACTCACCCCATGAAGTTCTATGAAGAGGGATTAGTGAACTACCCATTCCTATCCGATGGGATGTGGTTTATGACACAACACAAACGTTGGGGCTTACTCAAAGATCATCCAGATTATTTGGGAGTAGCTAAAAAAGTGAACAACATTGCACTCTATAAAGAGGCAGCCGATCTCACAAAAACCCCTGTACCAAAGAGTGATATGCGTTCTAGTAAGTTAATGGATGGCGTGGTGTGGAACGGTTCTAATCCTGCAGCCTATGCAGACAGCTTCAAGATTAAGGCATGAAAAAACAAAAACTGGTGATGATTGGAAATGGGATGGCTGGTGTTCGGACCATCGAAGAGTTGCTCAAACTTAACTCAGATTTATATGACATCTCTATATTTGGTTCTGAGCCCCATCCCAATTACAACCGTATTTTGCTATCACCTGTATTGGCGGGTGAGCAGACTTTAGAGCAAATTGTGCTCAATGATTTAGAGTGGTACGAATCCAATGGCATTCAGTTGCACACGGGTAAAAAAATCACTCAGATCAATCGTAAAGAACGAACCGTCACCGCTGAAGATGGAACGTCCGAAACGTATGATCGTTTGCTCCTTGCTACGGGTTCATTGCCTTTTATTCTGCCTGTGCCAGGAAATGATTTACCTGGAGTCATGGCTTATCGCGATATCAAAGACACCCTGGAAATGATTGATGTGTCCACACGATATAAAAATGCGGTAGTGATTGGTGGAGGGCTATTGGGTTTAGAAGCCGCAAATGGGCTGGCACTCAGAGGCATGAGTGTGACCGTGGTGCATCTGGCCGAATGGCTGATGGAAAAGCAGCTTGATAAAACTGCAGCAGATCTCTTGCGCAAATCTTTAGAGTCAAAAGGCTTAAAGTTTTTACTGAACACAGCCACTGAGGCACTGACCCCAAATGCTTCAGGAGATCGAGTCGGTCATATCCGTTTTAAAGGTGGACTTGAAATCCCTGCTGATTTGGTCGTTATGGCGGCAGGTATTAAGCCCAATACAGCGCTTGCAGAATCCGCAGGCTTACATTGCAATCGTGGCATAGTTGTCAATGACACCATGCAAACCTTTGATCCTAGGGTGTATGCCGTTGGTGAATGCGTGAGTCATCGCGGAACCACCTATGGCTTGGTTGCCCCTCTCTTTGAGCAAGCCAAAGTTTGTGCCAATCATCTTGCAGAGTATGGCATTGGGCTATACATGGGCTCAGTGACTTCCACCAAGTTAAAGGTGACTGGGGTTGATCTTTTTTCTGCCGGTAATTTTATGGGTGGAGAAGGCACCGAAGAAATTACCCTGACTGACTCGATAGGTGGTGTCTATAAAAAGTTGGTCTTAAAAGATGATCGTCTTGTTGGGGCCTGCATGTTTGGTGATACCGCAGAGAGCACTTGGTATTTCAAACTCATGCGCGATATGCAAAATGTGGCTGAGATGCGCGACACCTTAATGTTTGGAGAATCGAATATTGGTGATGTAGGTCATCAAGGCCACAACAAAGTAGCGGGCATGACCGATGAAGATGAGGTGTGCGGTTGTAACGGAGTGACCAAGGGAGCGATTGTAAAAGCTATTCGTGACCAAGGGCTGTTCACTTTAGATGAAGTGAAGAAATGTACGAAGGCCAGTAGCTCTTGTGGCTCATGTACCGGCTTGGTGGAACAAGTGCTGATGAATGTTCTTGGTACCGACTATTCGGCGACACCCAGAAAGAAATTCATATGTGGATGCGTGGATCTCTCGCACGATGAGATTCGACAAGGCATTCGTAAAGAGCATCTGATCTCACAAGAAGCGGTTCGCAGCCAACTAGGCTGGCGAACCCCCAATGGCTGCGCCACCTGCCGCCCTGCGATCAACTACTATTTGATTTCCACTTGGCCCCATGAGGCTAAAGATGATCCGCAATCGCGTTTCATCAATGAGCGGGCCCATGCCAATATTCAAAAGGATGGCACCTACTCAGTTGTTCCAAGAATGTTTGGCGGCTTAACCACACCTGCTGAACTCAGGAGAATTGCAGATGTAGCAGAAAAATACAAAGTCCCAACGGTAAAAGTAACCGGTGGACAGCGTATCGATTTATTGGGCATTAAGAAAGATGACTTGCCTGCTGTGTGGAAAGAACTTGATATGCCCTCTGGTCATGCGTATGGAAAATCCATTCGTACTGTTAAAACCTGTGTGGGTGATGAACATTGCCGTTTTGGAACTCAATCCTCAATGAGGATGGGGGTTGAGTTAGAGCGCATGTTGTTTGGCATGTATTCGCCCCATAAGGTGAAGCTCGCTGTATCGGGTTGCCCTAGAAACTGCGCTGAAGCCGGCATCAAGGATGTAGGTATTATCGGGGTTGAATCAGGCTGGGAACTGTATATCGGTGGCAATGGCGGAATCAAAACCGAGGTGGCAGAGTTTCTATGCAAAGTAAAAACCGATGAAGAGGTGCGTGAATACTCAGGTGCTTTTCTGCAGCTATATCGTGAAGAGGCTTGGTATCTTGACCGCACCGTGCATTATCTTCAGCGCGTGGGAATGGATTACATCAAGCAAAAAATTGTGGACGATGCAGAAAGCCGCAAAGCACTTTACGAGCGTCTAGTCTTTGATTTGAAAGATGCACCTGATCCATGGAAAGACTTTGAACGTGCAGGCGTAGATGTGCGTCAATTTAAAACCATCCCGATCATTGAGGTGGAAAGTGTCTGAACTCACGTCACAGAAAAAATGGATTCAGGTTGCGGCGATAGAGGACATTCCTATTTTAGGTGCGCGCGTGATCCAGGCCAAAGAAACCCGTATTGCAATTTTTAGAAATACAGAAAACGAAGTGTTTGCCTTAGAAGATCGCTGCCCACACAAGGGTGGCCCTTTGTCTCAAGGGATTGTTCATGGAACAACCGTAACCTGTCCTTTACACGCTTGGAATATCAATCTGGATAAAGGTTGTGCCTTAGAGCCGGATGAGGGTTGCGTGAAAACGTATGAGTTAAAAGTAGAAGCCAGTTTAATTTGGTTGAATAGTGATTGCCTCAGTGAGTTTTAGGCGTGTGATCGTGTTTTTCTAAATTAAATTTGGCACACTATTTTGTCTGATCAAAGTCCTATCATTCACCATACCAAAAGCACTTGCTGCTATTGCGGGGTAGGCTGCGGGGTAATCATAGAGACTACTCAGAATGACACCTCTGAGAATATGAGTGGCCTAGCTGTCGTTACTGGTGTTCGCGGTGACCCAGATCATCCGGCAAATTTCGGAAGGCTATGCAGCAAAGGGTCTACCTTGCATCTCACTGCAAGTTCAGCATTGCAGGAACAAGCGCGTCTGGGTGCTCCTGCTATTCGCCCTTCACGTGGGGATGTGCCCAATGCTATTACATGGACCGAAGCGATCCAGACCGTTGCTGCAAAGTTTGCCGAAACGATTCAACAACATGGTCCTGACTCAGTAGCGATTTATGTATCGGGCCAAATCCTGACTGAGGATTACTACATCTTTAATAAGCTGATGAAAGGATTAATTGGTTCGAACAATATCGATACCAATTCTCGTCTTTGCATGTCGAGCGCAGTAGCGGGTTACAAGCAAACCTTGGGATCAGATGCACCCCCGTGCTCTTATGAAGACCTTGATCACGCCAGTACCCTTTTCATCAGCGGTTCAAACACTGCCTTTGCTCATCCTATTTTATATCGCCGACTAGAAGACGCGCGTAAGGCGAACCCGGATATAAAAGTCATCGTGGTTGATCCTCGAAAAACGGATACCGCTAAAGATGCAGATCTTTTTTTGCAAATTCAACCGGGAACCGATATCGCTCTTTATCATGGCATGCTGCATATCATGCTGTGGGAAAAATGGATAAATGAACACTACATCACGCAATACACCTCTGGTTTTGAAGCGCTCAAAGATTTAGTCAGAGACTTCACCCCAAAATCAGTGAGTGGTATTTGTGGGATAGACGAAAAAGACTTATACCAAGCAGCTGAATGGTTTGCGTGTTCGCCTGCAACCTTATCTTTATATTGCCAAGGACTGAATCAATCTTCTTCTGGCACAGCTAAGAATGCGGCTTTAATCAATCTGCACTTGGCCACGGCACAAATTGGCAAACCAGGGGCCGGACCTTTTTCGCTTACGGGTCAACCTAATGCAATGGGTGGCCGGGAAGTAGGGGGATTATCCAATTTACTTTCTGCACATCGAGACATGGCTAACCCCAGTCATCGCACTGAAGTGGCTGAGCTTTGGGGTGTGCGTTCCGTGCCTGATCAGCCGGGTCTCAGCGCCATTCCGATGTTTGAGGCATTACGATCCGGAAAACTCAAAGCGATTTGGATTGTATGTACCAATCCTGCTCAGTCTATGCCCGATCTGCATACCGTGCATGAAGGCTTGAGAAATGCAGAGTTTGTGGTGGTGCAAGAGGCCTATGCGCATACCGCCACTACCCAATTTGCTGATGTGTTGCTACCCGCAACAACCTGGGCAGAAAAAGTAGGAACCGTGACGAATTCAGAGCGCAGGATTTCCAAGGTAAATCCTGCGATCGCACCTTTTAAATCAGCTAAACATGATTGGCAAATTGCGCTTGAAATAGGTCGAGCCCTCGAGGCTTTGTTGCCCAATAATAAAAAAGAAGGGACCACCACTTTATTTCCTTATCACACTTCTGAAGATATTTTTAATGAGCATCGTGCCAGTACCCAAGGCCGTGATCTAGATATTACCGCGCTCACTTATAAGATTTTAGAAACACAGGGGCCGCAGCAATGGCCTATGCCAAGTGGCCATCTCAGCGGAAAAAAACGTTTATACGAAGACGGTATATTTCCCACCAAAGATACAAAAGCACGTTTTGTTGCTGCGGAATATAGAGCAACCGCTGAAGCGGTGAATGCACGCTATCCCTTTGCTTTAAATACCGGTCGGCTCAGAGATCAGTGGCATGGCATGAGTAGAACAGGAACGATTGGCACTTTGTTCGGACATGAGCCTGAGCCCTGTATCGAGATTTCTCCCAAAGATTCGGGCAGAATGAATCTCAAGAATGGTGATCTTGTTCAAGTGAGTAACCACAGAGGCAGTGAAATTTTTCCTGTTAAAATTTCGAATAGCATAGGCACGTCACAAGCTTTTATAGCAATGCATTGGGGGTCAGAGTTTATTTCTGGAAGCGGACAAGAAAATCCAGGTAGGGGAGTGAATAGCCTCACTTGTAATATCACTGATCCAGATTCGGCGCAGCCTGAACTTAAACATGCAGCAGTGAAAATACAAGCAGTACATCTTCCTTGGAGGGCGGTTGCATTTGGTTTGTTTTCTAAGTCTGAAGCCTTTGCTGTTCAGGCCAGTTTACGCAGTGCATTGAAGAGTTTTGATTCTGCGCACTGTGTGTTGTTTGGCCGTGAACAAGATAGCGAAATGATTGGGGTTTCATTTAAAGCTGCCCATCATGCTGATCCTCAGGAGGACGTTTCAAGTAACGGGGCCACAGCACTGCAGCAACTCATGGAAAAGTTTCAATTAGATGAGCAGTCTTCATCAAATGTTTTGCGCTATCGAGATTCTAAAAAAGGAATTACACGGTTTGTCCGCGCTGAAGACAAGGTGATGTCTGCATTGCTAACAGGGTCAGAAGATAGCCTTGCAAGCACGGCTTGGTTGAGAGCGTTTTTAGAGCAAGGGATCGATGTAAAAAGTTTGGGGCAGTCATTATTGTTGCCAGTGAGTGAGGCTCCGATAGCTTTAAAAAAGAAGAGCCGCGCGATCTGTAATTGCTTTAATGTTTCTGAAGACACAATACAACAATGCCTTTCTAAAATGCAGACTACGAGTAATACGGATGAGGCCATGACCTTTCTTCAAAACGAAACGCTATGTGGTACAAATTGTGGTTCCTGCAAACCAGAGGTCAAGCAACTGATCACGCTTTATTTGAAGTCTTTGGCGCTTGCTTAATTCCTGATGCGTACCAGCGCTTTTCTGAAAGTGATAGGTCGTGGTACCAAAGGTGCCGGTGACCTAGATCGTGACCAAGCCAAAGTTCTCTTCTCGTATATTCTCAATGGGGATGTGAGCGATCTTGAGCTAGGAGCGTTTTGCCTTGCCATGCGATTCAAAGGCGAGTCGGTGTCTGAACTGATGGGTTTTATGGATGCGCTGGAACCCCATATCACTCAATTGGATACAGGGAAACGCCCAACGATCATTTTGCCTAGTTATAACGGCGCTCGAAAGCAGGCAAATTTGACCCCTTTGCTGGCAGGCTTGTTAGCACAACAGGGATGGACGGTAATCGTTCAAGGCATTCAAATAGACCCGAGTAGGATCACGAGCCATGCCATTTTTGAGTCACTCTCATGGCCGATTCTGGAGGCTCCCTCAGACCTTGCACGCAGCCTTAAAAGGCAGTTACCTATTTTTTGCCCAACAACAATCATTTCTCCACAACTACAACAACTCTTAGATGTGCGTCATCAACTGGGTTTGAGAAATTCAGGGCATGTGCTTGCTAAGCTTCTTAATCCAGTGGGTAATACAGCATGGTGTATTTCTAATTACACCCATCCTGACTATTCTGAAAAGCTGAAAAGTTATTTTCAAGCCAGAGGCGTCAACGCCATACTCATGAGGGGTAACGAAGGCGAGCCCACCGCTGCATTGCAAAGACTACCGGAGATGCGGTTTTTATGTGCCGATCAAAGCGAGCACACGAGCGCCGAAGAACGATTTGCAGAGGCCAACCCGTTTGAAGGGATGGATGCCATTTCTACCGCGCACACCACTGCAGACATTCTGGCAGGCAGAATACCTTGCCCGCAGTCACTTTCTCGCCAAGCCATTCAAATTTCCCAAATTCTTTAATCGCTTCTTTTTTTGTGTCAAAACGACTTTGTTCCATCGCATTTGAGGTGATGTGCAGTTTATGCAAAAATATGGCTTGTCTTTGATGCTCTGCAGCGAATGAGTAAATTAGGCGCTAGCGCAAGCAACAGGCTATAGCGATCCGACTTCAAAAAGATAAAGCAATAGTTCCTGCTTTGTGGCAGCAAGAACTTTCAAATGTCCTCAAAACGGCCTGCGTGCGTGGAATGCCTGCCCATTGCAACGCAGGATTCACAGCTCAAAGCCGCTGCAATGTCTGCTGATATCGTTGTGTTATGAGTGCCCATGTACCGAGCCACAGAAAAAGGTCATCTGGGATGTGAATCAAACTTTAATTTTTGAGAACAATATGGAACAAAAACCACCGCTGCCCCCCTTTACCAAAGAAACGGCCATTCAAAAGATTCGAATGGCGGAAGATGCTTGGAATACGCGTGACCCTGAGAAGGTATCACTGGTGTACACCGAAGATACGCTTTGGAGAAATCGCGCCGAGTTTCCTAAAGGGCGCGAGCAAGTGAAGGAATTTCTTAAGCGTAAGTGGGCCAAGGAATTGGAATACCGGTTAATCAAAGAATTGTGGGCCTTCACGGAACATCGCATTGCGGTGCGTTTTGCTTACGAGTGCCATGATGATTCAGGTAATTGGACACGCAGCTTTGGTAATGAAAACTGGGAATTCAATGAAAACGGTTTCATGATGAGGAGATTCGCCAGCATCAACGATCTCCCCATCAAAGAATCTGACCGCCAGTTTTTTTGGCCACTAGGCCGTCGCCCTGACGACCATCCAGACTTGAGTAGCTTCGGATTTTAGTAGGTTTTGTAAGGCAAAAACTTACCTGATAGAACGACATGCACTCGATCCCCTTTGGGATCGGGTTCACGCTGGATATCCATCGAGAAATCAATTGCACTCATGATGCCATCACCAAACTCTTCATGTATGAGTTCTTTAATGGTGGTGCCATACACATTCACAATTTCATACCAACGGTAAATGAGTGGATCGGTGGGAACAGCGGAAGGTAATGACCCTTTGTAGGGAACAATCTGAAGCCAAGCCATTTCTTCATCGGTCAGATCAAAAATCTTTCCTGCTATTTCAGCTTGCGCTTTGGTGAAGGTCATCTGTCCTAAGCAGGCTGCAGTGACCCATTCTTTTGATTCACCAATATCTTTGGCTATCTCTGCCCACTTCATCCCTTTTTTGACTTTAGCTTGGATGATTTTGTGTGTAACGATTTGTCTGTTCATATTTCAACTCCGCTATGAAGCATTGATTTATTGAGAAAGAGGGGTATCGATACCAGGGCGAACAATGACAGGCTTGTGGCCATCCAATACGCCGCTGGCTGATTTGGCTTGAAGGTCTTTAGATCGATTGACCAAGAAATCCACCAAATGATTCCGCATGGGATAGTAAAGGGGATCGTGATGCATCGTGGCTCTTTGTCTGTTCTTGGGCAAAGTATTGACTACGATTTCAGCAATACGCGCATTGGGCCCGTTACTCATCAACATGATTTTGTCTGAGAGAAGAATCGCTTCATCTACATCATGCGTAATCATGAAAACGGTTTGATGGGTTTCACTACAAATTTTTAAAAGTTCATCTTGAATGACTCCGCGAGTGAGCGCATCCAGAGCGCCAAAGGGTTCATCGAGTAAGAGCATTTTGGGCTCAATTGCAAAGGCACGTGCAATTCCAACGCGCTGTTTCATTCCGCCAGAGAGTTCTGAGGGTTTTTTGTTTTCGGCGTTCACTAGCCCAACCATAGAGAGATATTTCTGAGCGTGCTCTGCGATCTTCGCCTTAGGCCAATCGGGGTACTTCGACTTGACTGCAAAACACACATTATTTAAAACCGTCATCCAAGGCATCAAAGCGTGACCTTGAAAGACTACGCCTCGATCAAGACTTGGGCCTGAAATGTGCTTGTCTAACATCACTGCGACGCCTTCCGTGGCCTCTTCTAATCCGGCAAGCACGTTAAGGATGGTGGTTTTGCCACATCCAGAATGGCCAATGATGCAAACAAACTCCCCACGATGTATTTCAAAGTCAATTCCGGCGAATACTGGGGGGCCATCAGATTTATAAGATTTACCAAGGTTTTGAACTTTGAGAAAAGCTTTTTCAGTCTGCATAAGACACCGCCTTCTGGATGCGTCCAATTAAGGTATCCAGCAACATTCCCACCACGCCAATTAAAAGAATTGCAAAGATCACGCTTGAGAGAGAGAGGTTGTTCCACTCATTCCATAAGAAATAGCCCACCCCTGTCCCGCCTACCAACATTTCAGCTGCCACGATGACGAGCCAAGCAATTCCCATTGAAATCCGCATGCCAGTCAATATGGTAGGCGCTGCTGCAGGCAGAATCACCAGAAAAGCTTTACGAAGAGGAGAAACCTCAAGTGTTTTGGCAACGTTCAGTAATTCCTTACGCACATTGGCAACTCCAAAAGCGGTATTGAGCAACATCGGCCATAGAGAGCAAATAAAAATGACAAAGATGCCCGAGATAGAGGAATCTTTAATGGTGTAAAGCGCAATCGGCATCCATGCGAGGGGAGAGATGGGTTTGAGAATTTGAATAAAAGGGTTGAAAGTCTGATAGGCCAAGGGAGACATCCCAATCAAAAAACCAAATGGGACGGCGACTAAGGTTGCCAATAAGAAACCTAAGCCCACCCTTGCAAGCGAATAGGCAAGCTGTATCCCAATCCCCTTATCGTTGGGTCCATTGTCATAGAGGGGATTAGATAATTGCTTGTAGATCGTTTGGCCAAGCTGTGTAGGAGTAGGGAAACCACTCTTTTGAGTACTCTCTCCACCACCTGCACTCATCAAGTCTGCATATTCACTAGAGGTGGCCGCACCAACTGGTTTGGGCGCAGACTTCGGTAGGGTCTCAATTTGCCAAATCAAAAGTAAAAAGAACAGTACCAAAAGGGATAGGACTGTAGCTTTAAGTCGTAAGGATGCTTTTTTCATGACGGATTTTTTAATTACCCTTTTGAAAATGTTGGGAAAGACTTAAGGTATGCACCCGGTTGTGAGGCATCAAATTCCTTACCCATGATCTTGAATTTTTTATGCCCAGATTTATCATCATCGGCAAACGTGAGCCCTGTTTCACTCATGTATTTCTTGGCATCGGTGAGCAAGAACACTTTTTCAGAAATGTCTTTGTAATTCACATCTCCTTTGATGTAACCCCAACGTTGCATTTGGGTCAGCATCCATGTGGCCATGGAGTACCACGGAATTGGGTTGAAGTCGATGCGATCCGGAACATTCCTTACATTGCCCAAGCCGTCGGCAAACTTGCCCGTTAATACTTGCATGACCACCGTTTCAGGTTGGTTCAGATAGTTCGGTGCGCAGATCGCTTTAGCAATCATCGGGCGATTGGCAGGATCCCTTGCCATGGCTGTTGCGTTTAATACGGCTCGATATAACGCTGCAAACGTATTTGGATTCTTTTTAATAAATTCTTCAGAAGTACCAAAGGCACAGCAAGGGTGACCATCCCAAATATCTCGGGTAAGAATATGAATGAATCCAACCTCATCAAACACTGCGCGCTGATTAAATGGATCGGGGCCCAAGAATCCATCAATATTCCCTGCTCGCAAATTGGCCACCATTTCGGGCGGGGGAGTAACTCGAATCTGAATGTCTTTGTCTGGGTCTAGACCTGCTTGCGCGACGTAATAACGCAGTAAAAAGTTGTGCATTGAGTAATCAAACGGTACAGCAAATTTCATGCCCTTCCAGTTTTTGGGGTCGCGATTGTCTTTATGTTTCAGCGCAAGTGTGATTGCCTGACCATTTACATTTTGAATCGCAGCAACACGCATGGGGTTGGGCTCAGATCCTAGCCCCATCGACATGGCAAGCGGCATCGGTGATAAAAAATGTGAAGCGTCATGCTCCTTGTTGATCATCTTGTCGCGTATCAAAGCCCAGCCAGCGGTTTTGTTTAGAGTGACATTCAGTCCTTGTTGCTTATAGAGGCCCAATGGATCCGCCATGATTAAAGGTGTGGCGCAAGTAATCCCAATAAAGCCAATTTTGAGATCAGGCTTCTCTATGGGGCCCCCTTCTTGTGCCATGGCTTGCAGGCTGTCAATAGGAAGAAACCCTGCGAGGGCACTCATTGCTCCTGCCGCACCGACCGCTTTAAGGAATGCACGGCGACGATTTTCCTGAGGGAACAAAGCCTTGACTAAACTGGCTTCTAAAAAATCAGCGCTTAATTTTTCTGCGTCAATCTTATTTGATAAGGCAGCTCGATGATCCTCTTCTGATGTGTGTTCGCCACAACTGCATCCATGAGAAAAAAGGGGGCGGTTAGGATCAAATGGTCGAAACGAGTTCATTAAAGTCTCCCGGTTTTGAGTGTTTCTAAGTAGGGTAGGTGGAAAAAAGTGAAGCTAAAAAATAGAGCAAAAAGTTTCATTGGATGGCACGCCCCAAAATGAAGCCTAAATATCATTCGCGCACTAAGTTGGAAAAGTCAGAACCTGCTGCACGCATAAAAGAACCAACAAGAGACTGAACATGTCTGGGTATTCATGAATCGATTAAATAAATTAAGTTTGCCTTTGCAATCATTCAATGCAACATTCATGGATTACAAAGCAAATGGCATGCCAGATAAGGATCGCTTTATTGTTGCGTTGCGTGATGTCTGGTGTACATTCAATTTGAGTACTCAGGATATTTCCCTTCGAGTGTTAAACTCATACGGTTAAACGCCCTTCAATAGGAGCACCAAAGTTCATGTCTCAAGTTCACTACACGCGAACGGCAATCCTCTTACATTGGCTGATTGCTCTTATTATTTTTGTGGCCTGGCCTGTTGGTCTGATCATGGGGGATATGGAAATCAGTCCGCTTAAGATCAAGGTTTTTGCTTGGCACAAATGGGCGGGAATAACGGTTTTATGGTTATCTGTAGTGAGGCTAAGTTGGCGTGCCACGCATTCCACCCCTGCCTATCCTCAAGCCATGCCCCGATGGCAGGTAAGGGTAAGCAAAGCGGTGCAATGGTCTTTATATGCGCTTTTATTTGCTGTCCCCATGACGGGGTGGCTGTTTAGCTCAGCTGCCGGATATAGCGTGTTTTATCTCAATCTCATCCATTTGCCTGATCTCGTCGAAAAGAATAAAGCGCTTGCTGATCAACTCCATGAGATTCATGAAACGCTAAACTGGGCTCTGCTTGCTCTTTTTGTGGTGCACTGTGCAGCAGCACTCAAACATCACTTCATTGATAAAGACGCTGTGTTAATGCGCATGTTGCGAAGCACTCCAAAAACACCGCTTCTTGGCCTGATTGTAGGATTTAGTGTATTCACTGCTTTTCAAGCAGATCCTGCTGATGCCGCTGGCTTCATTCCAGAAAAAAGCGAAATCAAATTCATCTCTCGCCAAATGGGTGTGGATGTAGAAGGACGCTTTCGTAAGTTTGAGGGAGATGTCGTTTTTAAGCCCGCAGATCTTGCTAAGAGCTCTGCTCGGATTGAGGTGGATTTAGCCAGTATTGATTTAGGAAGTACAGATAGCGAGCAAGAAGTAAAAGGTAAAGATTGGTTTCTGGTCAGCAGTTTTCCCAAGGGCACTTTTCAAACTACCAGCATCAAACTCAAAAGCCCAGATCATTACGAAGCAATCGGTAAATTCACTTTGAAAGGGATCAGTAAAGACATGGTGGTTCCCATTACGACAAAGCAAATCAATGGCCATACCATTGCTGAAGGTCAGTTTAATTTGAAACGTACTGACTTTAAAATTGGCCAAGGTGTGTGGGCTGATCCCGAAGCCGTGGGGATTGAGATCACCGTTATTTTTCGTTTAGCACTGAATTAATTTAAGGGAATGACAAGCATGACCGCAGTCAAAACAGCATTTATCGGTTTGGGCGTGATGGGTAGCCCAATGGCGGGGCACCTCTTGGCGAAAGGCTATTCAGTCACTGTGTATAACCGTACGACTGCTAAAGCAGAAGCGTGGGTGGCTGCGCATGCGGGAGGTAAGCATGCCCTGACTCCTCGCGAAGCGGCGGAAGGCGCTGATTTTATTTTTCTATGCGTAGGAAATGATGATGACTTGCGTAGTGTGACCTTGGGTGAGAACGGTGCTTTTGCAGGAATGAAAGCCAATGCCATCATGGTGGATCACACCACAGCTTCCGCAGAGGTCGCTAGGGAGCTCAACGAATATGCCCTATCCAAAGGCGTGCATTTTATCGATGCCCCGGTCTCAGGCGGTCAAGCCGGCGCCGAGAAAGGCCAGCTCGCAGTGATGTGTGGCGGCGATCAAGCTGTTTTTGATCAAGCCAAACCTGTGATGGATAGTTTCGCTAAAGCCGTGACCCTGATGGGCCCAAGTGGTTCAGGTCAATTGACTAAGATGGTTAATCAGCTTTGCATCGCAGGACTGGTGCAAGGCTTATCTGAAGCCTTAAATTTTGCGCAATGCGCGGGCCTAGATGGCGAACAAGTGCTTGGGGTGATTTCCAAAGGGGCGGCGCAATCCTGGCAAATGGAAAATCGCGGTACCACCATGCTGGCAGACCAATTTAATTTTGGTTTTGCGGTAGATTGGATGCGTAAAGATCTAGGCCTATGTCTTGCTGAGGCCAATCGCAACGGCGCTTTGCTGCCGGTTGCTGCCCTGGTAGATCAATTCTATTCAGAGCTCCAAAATAGGGGAGGTGGGCGTTGGGATACCTCTTCCTTGATTCGTCGCCTGCGCAAAAATCAATCTTAAAATCTGCTATTCAACCCCTCAAAAGTATGGAGTTGTTATGAATATTGCACTTCCGCGTCGTCATTTTTTAAAGTTGATGGGTACTTCAACTGGAGGCTTGGCTTTGGGCTTACAGTTTGGCGAAGCGTTTTCTGCTGATCGGGCAGAATCCCCACAACATGCCTTGAGTGCCGGGCCTTGGATTAGAATTGATCAAGACGGAACGACTACGATTGTGGTCGATAAATCTGAGATGGGGCAGGGTGTACTGACCTCGCTTCCCATGTTGATTGCTGAAGAGTTAGATGCAGATTGGGGCAAAGTTAAAATTGAGCAGGCTCTGGCAGCCCCTGAATACAAACATCCTTGGTTTGGCGTGCAAGCAACCGGAGGATCTACTTCGGTTCGTGCCATGTGGCAACCTTTGCGCGAAGCAGGTGCTACCGCACGTGCCTTGATGATTCAAGCTGCTGCACTAACTTGGAAGGTAGAACCTGCAAGCTTGCGAACCGAATCCGGTCAAGTCTGCGGCCCTGATGGAAAATGCTTGGGTTATGGTGCGCTCGCCGCTTTAGCCGCGACGATGCCATTGCCCAAAGATGTAAAACTGAAAAATCCTGCTGACTTCAGAATCATTGGCAAATCCATTCCACGCACCGATCTCGTTGGGAAAGTAAACGGGGTAGCAGAATTTGGAATTGATGTGCGGGTTCCCGGAATGTTATTCGCCTCTGTTGAACGCTCTCCTGTTCTGGGCGGCAAGGTTAAAAGCTTTGATGCCACCGCAGCGCTTGCTACTCCTGGCGTGCGCCAAGTTCACTCTATTCAAAGTCCAACAGCCGCGGGGGTTGCTGTTCTGGCAGATAACAGTTGGGCAGCCAAAAAAGGCCGTGATGCCCTCAAGATTGAATGGGATAAAGGCGCGCATGCCCACTTTTCAACGGCAGGCATGAAACAAGAAATGGCTGCATTAGCAAAGCGTAAAACGGGTTCCAAAGTAGCGCGTCTAGAAGGCAACCCAGAAAGC
>CAIPTD010000059.1 GCA_903867885.1 uncultured Ferrovum sp.
GCGGTCGTTCCACGATACGGCTCTTAAACGGTATCTGATTTGCTCTAAAATTACCAATTTTGACCGTCGATATGAAAATTTCGATTTCTCACTCATTTCAAATCCGTTTGGGGTGGAGCTTATCGCAAACTCTTTATTAAAGTGCCATCTATATGTTCCGCTATTTACTTTGATGACTACGTACATATAAAAATTTTGACATATTTTCTTCTGACCTAGAAAATCCCTGTCGAACGGAAGCTGAATGCACCCTCTTACACGACTCTGTTGGTGGCACACTTTCGACAGTGCCATACGCCATCATTTAAAGCACATTTCCATCGTGAAGACTGCGATGTTCTATTGTCTGTGTGCAGAGAACGAAGCATAAACGTGAGGAGCCTTCTTCTCTCCCCCCAGTCTCCCCCGTCGCCCCCCTCCACTCCAAATATGGACCTTTATTTCATCCAAATCGATGGACTGGTGGGCGATTCCCTTATCATCATCCCATCGTCCATTGTCCTCTGCTCTTGTGTGTCACTTCGGAGCGAGCAGCACTGCGCCGCAAGTCCAAAGTGAAGCCATTGTCATTCTTATTAAAAAAAGTAGTGAACTCACATATTTCGCCCACAGCGTTGTCTACTATAGCAATAGTGGTGTCTTGATCCAACAAAGGCGCGATTGGCACTTCATATTGGAATCTTCCTCGCCTTTGTTGGATCAAGAAACGACTATTGCTCTACTAGACAACGCGGTGTCCTTCCTCCGCGCTCAGTTTATTATTAGATACAATTTTAATCACATTGGGAAGTGGAGTGCAGACACATGCATTGCAATTGAAACAATCCCAGGGCTAAAGGAGCCATTTCACAACAGTTATCAAGCTCTGCCAAAGCAAGTTCGCGTCGCAGTTTGTACCCAACACGAAATAAAAATATCTCGTGAGGGGATCGATCATACTCGTACACTTTCACTCCATCTCAGTAATGTTCCTGTTGAAGCAACTCTTGAGTCGCTCGCAGGAGATGATGTAATGGACGAAGACGAGGAAGTAGCAAATCGAGAAACACCCGCGGTTGAGAATGAAGGTACTCATACTGTAACCCCAGCATCCAAAAAAAGAGGTCATGCAAATGCCGACACGATTAGTACGAGTCATCTTTTCGAGGTTGCCAGTCGAGTATCTGAAGATATTTTGGAGTCGTTAAATACGCGTGTTGGCCTTGGGAGATCCTCTGTGTGCAAGCAAGTCTTTGCCAAGGCATCAACTTGGGTAAAATCAAAAATATCAGAAGAAGAGGATATGGTGGATTCGGAATCTCTCAACAGGGATATAGTGGTGTCACTCCGCTCCTTTTTTCGAGAGAGTTTTCGTGCAAACTCTGGTCGCTTTACCGATAAAGTTAAGAATACATTGATCAAAATCGCAGCAGCTTGTATTCCAATTGATTGCTTGAAATCGTATCAGAACATTGCTTTTTTCAAAGAACTATTTCAATTTGGAAAGATAAAATTCGACTTAGCTGTGGAATTGAGATCTACCCTTGATATTGCGATTGCGATAGCCGTGCAAAAAGATGTCGAAAGTAATTCATGCTCTGTTATTGGGCATCCATCCGACAACGAGCACCAACTAGAAGAGAATCCTGACGAATATGACTCTGATTCCGAAGATACGCGGAATGACGTGGAACCCCCCATCGACGTAGATGAACACTCTCCTAGTAGTACGAAAGCTCTGCAAGACGCCTTCACTGACTTTTGTGATGACGTACTCCGTAAAATCAGAGTAGACAGGATTTCAGAAAAGCATGTTCGTGCATTTTGTCACGACTGCACTCCATTTGCAGCTACTGATACGGCAGTCTTAGCAAATCATCTACAGGTTAGAAATGAAGATGGCTCCTTCGAAAGCCACCCGTTGATGCAAAAGTTTGAGACAAATGAC
>CAIPTD010000060.1 GCA_903867885.1 uncultured Ferrovum sp.
CGTTGTTGCTGATGCACTTCGCCCACCTGCCTACCTTGCAACGCCACTTGCAAGGTATCCATCACATCCCCCACCTTCACTCCATAAGCCTCTAAGCGCTCAGGTCTGAATCGAATAGAAAACTCTGGGAACCCCGGTGGGGCCTGTAATTGCACGTCACTCGCTCCAGGTATCTCAGCTAAGACTTGAGCAACTTGCCTCGCATCTGTATCAAGCGAATCCAGATTAGGGCCATGAATGTTCACCACCACGGAAGCCGCATAACCCGCAACGGTTTCTTCAATACGTTCGGTTAAAAAAGTATTCACAGCAAAATTACCACCAGGGAACTGCCCCGCCTGACCTTCATGACCAATCAAATTGCGAATGCTATTCAACACACGGGTTTGGCCTTTGCCATCCAGGGGATCAAGCTCTACTTCAAACTCACTATAGTGCACACCCGCGGTATCTGCACCATTGGTGGCGCGCCCCACCCACTGCGCCACACTGCGTACACCAGGAATGGCTCGAAGCGACGCAGAGAGTCGATCTCCCACTCTTAGTGTTTCACGCACTGAGCTACCCGGGGTGAGTGTCATGTGAACGATGAAATGCCCCTCTTTCAGGGGCGGAATAAATTGCCCCTCAAAAAAAGGCAACAATGAAATTCCCATCGCCAATAGGATGGCCGTCACCGTCAACACCCGGCGTGGCCTCTGATCAATCAAGGCTAACAACCCAACATATCGCGGACGAATCCAAGCAATTAAAGGCGGTTCTGTGCTCTTGAGCCCACTCTTGCCCAACAATAAAAGTGATAAGGCTGGCGTGAGCGTCACCGCCACGACCAGTGAGGACATAATCGCCAAAATATAAGCAAGTCCTAGTGGTGCAAACAGTTTGCCCGCAACCCCCGAAAGCGTGAGCAGAGGGATAAATACCAAGGCCACTATAAAGGTGGCATACACCACTGAGCTGCGCACTTCCAAAGAAGCCTGATACACCACCTCAGATAAAAGTAAAGGTTGGGCACGTTGTCGATTTTCACGCAAGCGCCTGAAGATATTTTCGGTATCGATGATCGCATCATCCACCACCTCGCCCAACGCAATCGCCAAACCGCCCAACACCATGATGTTGAGAGAAACGTGAAAACTTTGCAGTATTAAAATGGACGAAAGCAAAGACAAAGGAATGGCTGTGGCCGAGATCAGTGCAGTCCGCGCATTAAATAAAAAGATGGCCAGCACAACCACCACAAGAACTGAACCCATCGCAATATCACTCTGCACATTGCCAATAGCGATATCAATAAAATTTGCAGGTCTGAACATACGGGCTTCAATCTCAACCCCCTGTCCCTTGAGCAAAGGAGCAATATCCGCTAATGCGTTTTCAACCGATTGCGTCACCGCCTTGGTATTGGCCCCCAATTGCCCCTGCACCATGAGGAATATGCCGGGCTGCCCATTGATCGATGCACCGTTAATTGTTGGGGCGGGCGCTTGACGAACCATTCCAATATCTCGAAACCGCACTGGCCCATCAGGACGTTGCACAATAATACGCTTTGCCAATGATTCAATACTCTCTGGCGAACCCTCCAATTGAATCACCAACCGCTGATTAGGGCCCTCAACAAATCCAGCAGATTCTGTTCGCCCTGAGGCCCTCAGGGCAGCAAGCACATCTTGCACGGTCAGACGCCGCGCAGCCAATCGCTCTGAATCCAGTTGCACTTGCCACTGGGTTTGCTCTCCACCAAACACATTGATATCGGCTACGCCTTCTGCAGCTAATAACTGTGGCCGCAAACTGGTATCGACTAAACTTCTTAATTCCATTAGGCCAAGCTTGTTATTTCCTAAATTCTTAGGATGCAAACCAATTCCTAAAATCGTACTGGCAGACGAAGTCAGCGGGGTAATGGCAGGATTGACCCCAGCAGGCAACATGGCGACCAACCCCCCCATACGCTCGGCAACCAGTTGGCGATTACGATAAATATCGGTGCCATCTGCGAACACCAGCGTCACTACACTCAGGCCTGGAATAGATTGTGATCGCAAAGTATGCAAGCCGGATACTCCGCTGAGCGTCGCCTCAATCGGACGCGTCACCAAGGTCTCGACTTGCTCGGCAGAAATTCCGGCAGCCTCAGTTTGAATGACCACCTGAACCGGAGAAAACTCAGGGAATACATCCAAGCTTGCTCTACCCAGTGACAGCATGCCGGTCGCAAACAATGCCAGTGCCAAGGCCACCACCACCCCAGGGCGCAACGTGGCAAAACGCACTAAATAGGCAATCACAAAAAGACCTTAATCGCCGTTTTCATTACGAATCTGCGTTCGCGACTCTTCTGAGAGCAGCAACTGCGCGCCCTGAATCACCACTAAACTATCTGAAGCAAGCGCGCTCTCCAACTGCCACCCCCCCACTACTGGGTCGCCTAATTGCACGGCCTTGCGCTGAAAATCCTCTTCATCGATTTGAACAAATAGCCATGACTGACCTGCTTGCCATACCACGGCAGATTCCGGGATACGCGGCTTACTCGAATGCTTAAGACCGATAGGAATCAATCGGACACGTTGCCCCGTTCTTAACTGTTTTGCGGGCGCCAACCAAAACCAGGTAGCCTTTCCCGTTCCCGATTCCGCCTGAGGTGCTACCCCTAAACGTCGAGCAGACATTTTAATTTCGGGTTGCTCTGCTAATGCAACCGTGGCTTCATTAAATCGCCCCTCAGCGATCAGCAGC
>CAIPTD010000061.1 GCA_903867885.1 uncultured Ferrovum sp.
GGAAGAGTGCAGATACAAGGTGAATCGCCCCGGGTTTTCTAGACACTCTCCAGGCTCGCTGCGTAACGCTTTTCAAACTCTACCGGTGACAGCTGATTGTTGAAACTGTGGCGTCGTTTTGGGTTGTAAAACATCTCGATATAATCGAACACATCATCCCGAGCATCCTGGCGTGTAGTGTAGATTTTACGCTTGATCCGTTCCCGCTTTAGCAACTGGAAAAAGCTCTCCGCCACAGCGTTGTCGTGGCAGTTACCTCGACGACTCATGCTGGCTACCAGGTTGTTAGCTTTCAAGAAGCTTCGCCAGTCTGAGCTGCTGTACTGACTTCCTTGATCCGAGTGGATCATCACCTCTTGCTTCGGCTTGCGTCTCCAAACCGCCATCAGCAGTGCATCAATGGCTACGTCGCTGGTCATCTGCGACTTCATTGACCAACCAATGATCTGGCGTGAAAACAGATCGAGCACCACGGCCAAATACAACCAGCCTTCATATGTTCGGATGTAGGTAATGTCTGTGACCCAGACTTTGTTGGGTTCTCTGACATCGAATTGGCGCTTCAGTAAGTTCGGTGAGGCAACGGCTGGTTTACCGCCATATTTTCCCGGCCTCCGTCGATACCCAGTCTGAGAACGTAAACCTTCAATGCGCATCAACCTAGCCACCCGGTGACGGCCACAGCTCTCTCCAACCTCTCGCAGGTCATCATGGATCTTGCGATAGCCATAAACACCACCGCTTTCCAGCCAGGAGTGTTTGATCAACCCAAGCAGTCGCTGATCGTCCTTGGCTCGCGCAGATTTTGGTTCTGATAGCCACGCGTAGTAGCCGCTGGGATGAACCTTGAGCGTCAGGCAAAGCCGTCGAATCGCGTAGTGATCCGCTTGCTGCTTAATAAAGGCGTACTTCAGCCGCACTCCTTGGCAAAGTACGCGGCGGCCTTTTTTAAGATGTCTCGCTCCTCCGTGACCCGTTTCAGCTCGGCACGTAGACGACGAACCTCTGCGCTCTGATCATACTCTTCAACGCGCTGTTCCTGGGGCTTGGTGTAGCGCTTAACCCAGGCATAGAGGCTGTGCACGGACACACCCAATCGTGCAGCCACCTCCGAGACAGGAAGCTGCTTTTCGGTCACTTGCTTGACCGCCTGGATTTTGAATTCTTCGGGATAACGCTGGTTGCTCATGGCACCTCCTAATGGGCCTCATTTTAAGGCTTGGAGGTGTCTACGAAACTAGGGGCGATTCAGATTACCGGTAAAATAACACGGAAAATTGTGCCCTGCTCCAGCGTCAATTCGACCTCTATCGTTTCACAATGGCCCTCGACAATCTGAGCGGCTATGAATAGTCCCGGACCCCAACCAGAGGTACCGCGCCTGGGTCGTGATGCAGCTTTTCTTGGACTTGGACTCCAGCAGTGCTCGGAGCCCGTCTTTGTCGGGTCGGTTAAGCAATTTGAAATTCATATTCGGAAGCCAGGCACTCGCTTTTCTATTGGTACATTGAGCAGTTTAGGGATGGTCTGAAGTAGCCGCCTATTTTTCGGCGATTGAGCCATTGGCGCTTTCAAAAAACGACAGCCGTAAAAAGTCGGTCAAATCTGCCGACTACTTTATGTGTTTTGCTGCTGCGAGCGCCTCGTAGCAGCCAATTCCCCCATTACGGACGCACCTTTCCCACGCCGCAGAGCAAATGTCGACGCATCATCCATAGGTTCGACAAGGCGAACAGCGTCACCATTTGAGCAGTGTTCTTCACCAAGCCCCGGAAACGCACTTTGGTATAACCAAACTGGCGATTGATCACCTGAAATGGATGCTCAACCTTGGCGCGAACCTGAGCCTTGGCTTTCTCGACCTTGCGTATCGCTTTGTACAATACGCTGCGTTTGCCACGTTTTTTTGTAGGTGCTGCGCCGGACTGCAACCTGCCAGATGACTTTGCGTCCCGCATGTTCTTCGCGCTTCTTGACGCCGGTATAGCCCGCATCAGCGCAGAACACGTTCTCGGTGCCGTGTAGCAGTTTGTCGACTTGGGTTACCCCGCGACGTTGGCCGAAGTGACCACCACGCTGTGCACCAGTCCTGACTCATCGTCGACCCCAATGTGCGCTTTGGCACCCAAGTAATACTGGTTGTCCTTGTTTGTCTGGTGCATTTCCGGGTCAGGCTTGCCGTCCTTGCTCTTGGTCGAACTGGGCGCATGAATCAGCGTGGCATCGACAATGGTGCCTTGTCGCAGTGACAAGCCACGGTCGCCCAGATA
>CAIPTD010000062.1 GCA_903867885.1 uncultured Ferrovum sp.
ATGATCCTGGTGGTCTTGCTGAAGCGTTAGGACTTTCTATTCCAGTGATTGCGCTTGAATTGCCCGCGTACCAAAAGAAAGAACATTGGGGGGCTGCAGAGACCTTGTATCGTTTGATACGCGGATGTCTGGAACATGCTCGCGTTCCTGGGGATATTGAGCGCAATAGAGAAGGGCGCGCTCCACGTTGCAATATTCTGGGGCCCTGTGGTTTAGGTTATCGCCACCGCGATGATGTTGCTGAGATCAGTAGATTGCTGGGTAGATTAGGAATTGAAATCTCCGTGATCGCGCCATTTGGCGCTTCGCCTGCTGATTTAGCGCGCTTGCCCGAGGCTGATTTTAATGTAGTGCTGTATCCAGAAATTGCTGAAACTGCAGCAGCTTGGCTGGAAAAAACCTATCGCCAACCCCGAACTAAAACGGTTCCGATTGGGGTAAGTGCAACCCGAGACTTTGTGCGTGAAGTGGCTGCAATGGCTGGCGTAGATCCTACTCCTGCTTTGGCTCCAGAGGCTTCACGCTTGCCTTGGTATTCGCATTCTGTTGACTCCACTTACCTCACCGGTAAACGTGTATTTATTTTTGGTGATGCCTCTCATGCGATGGCTGCAGCCCGGATTGCTAAAGAGGAAATGGGTTTCGATGTGGTGGGTTTAGGAACCTACTCGCGTGAATTTGCCAGACCGATGCGTGAATTAGCGAGTTCTTTAGGCATTGAGGCGCTGATCACGGATGACTACTTGGAAGTCGAAGCCCGAGTTGCTGAACTCCACCCTGATCTGGTGTTGGGCACACAGATGGAACGCCATATCGCTAAACGTTTGGGTGTCCCCTGCGCAGTGATTTCAGCCCCCGTTCATGTTCAAGACTTCCCCGCACGATTTGCCCCACAGATGGGGTATGAAGGGGCCAACGTGATCTTTGATTCGTGGGTTCAGCCCTTGATGATGGGACTCGAGGAACATCTCTTGCATATGTTTAAGGAAGACTTTGAGTTTCATCCTGATGCACCTGCCTCACATTTAGGGGCCCCTACCTCATTAGCAGAAACGAAGTCTTCCGACTCTGCTACATCACATTTACAAAGCGCCTCATCCATGGCGCCAAGCGCAGACCAAATGGCTGGTTTGGAAGAATCTGATGTGGCTGTGATAGAGAAAGAAGCCCCTGCATTGAATGGGCAAGTCAGTTGGGCAAGTGATGCGGAAAAAGAACTGGGTCGGATTCCATTCTTTGTGCGTGGAAAAGCAAGACGCAATACAGAAAATTTTGCTCGTGAACGCGGAATAGCCGTCATCTCTGTGGAGACGCTGTATGAAGCCAAAGCACACCTTAGCCGCTAATCATTCGTCCGCAACGGCAGCGCCCTTGCATATGGCGATTGTCACGCTGGATCATCATTTGAGCTCAGCGTGTGAAGCCGCTGCTGAGAAACTAACACTAGAAATGCCTGGTCTTGAGTTGACACTGCATGCGGCGGCTGATTGGGCTCATAAGCCTCAAATGCTTGCCGAAGCGCAGCGAGTGATCAAAGAGGCCGACCTGCTGTTTATGTCGATGATCTTTTTGGAAGACCAAATTGAACAAGTACGATCTGCCTTAGATGTCAGACGTTCAATGGGTAAGCCCACCTTGTGCTGCATGTCAGCAAGTGAACTGGTTAAAAAGACACAGCTCGGAAAACTGGATATGTCTGCCCCTGAAACAGGCGTGATGGCTTATCTAAAAAAACTAAAACCTACCAGTAAGAAAAATCCTGCATCCGCTGGAGCCAAGCAGTTAACGATGCTTCGCAGATTGCCTCAGATTTTGCGTTTTATTCCTGGAACTGCTCAGGACCTGCGAACCTATTTTTTGGGCATGCAATATTGGTTATCTGGTTCTGAAGATAATATGATTAATCTGGTTAGGATGATGGTGGGGAAATATATTCCTGCGGATCATCTTGCGCGCGCTAAATTAGTTAAAGCCGAGCCCCCTGCGGTTTATCCTGAAGTAGGTGTATACCACCCAACACTTAAAGGCTTTTGCTCAGGATGCAGTAAGCGCGCGCGCTGCTGCCGAATGTCTTCATCCGCTTCTGATTTGCCTTCACCCAAGACGCAAACTAAAGGAACCGTCGGGCTGCTTGTATTGCGCTCATATGTCTTGGCGGGTGATTCGGCGCATTACGATGGTGTCATTTCAGCTTTAGAGGCCGAAGGTTTAAGAGTGATTACGGCTTTCTCAAGTGGCCTGGATTCGCGTCCAGCGATTGAGAAATTCTTCATGGACAGCAAGGGCAATGCAACGATTGATGCCATGGTTTCTTTGTCTGGGTTTTCCTTAGTAGGAGGCCCTGCCTATAACGACTCCAATGCCGCAGAAGAAATTCTTGCTCAATTAGATATTCCTTATATTGCTGCGCAGCCAGTTGAGTTTCAGTCATTGGAGTCCTGGGAAAAATCAGACCGTGGCTTGCTGCCTGTTGAAGCCACGATGATGGTGGCCATTCCTGAACTCGATGGGTCTACTGGCCCGATTGTTTACGGTGGTCGTCGTGAGCAGGAAGAAGGCATGCCTCCCATGATGTCATCGCATCCTGAGCGCGCTGCGAAGTTAGCTGCGCGGGTTGCCAAATGGGTTGAAATAAGAAGAACTGAGCGTGCAAAGCGCCGTGTTGCGATGGTGATCTTCAACTTCCCTCCCAATTCAGGGGGTATTGGAACAGCACAAAACCTATCCGTGTTCCGTTCGCTTTGGAATACGCTCAAAGCCATGAAAGAGCGTGGCTATACGGTTGATGTTCCAGAAGATGTTGATGCGCTGCGTGCCCGTATTGTGGAAGGTAATTCCAAAAAATATGGCGCTGAAGCCAATGTTTTCAGCCGTATATCAACCGGTGATCATGTTCGCCAAGAAACTTATCTTGCACAGATTGAAAAACAATGGGGGCCGGCACCTGGTCGTCAACTCAGTGATGGCAGCAACATCTTTATTCTGGGTGAACAATTCGGAAATATATTTGTAGGCGTACAACCTGCAATTGGCTACGAAGGCGACCCGATGCGTTTGCTGTTTGAAGGTGGCTTTGCACCAACACATGCATTTAGTGCCTTCTATCGCTGGATCAGAAATGATTTCAAAGCACATTCCTGTGTGCATTTTGGCACGCACGGTGCATTAGAGTTTATGCCAGGTAAG
>CAIPTD010000063.1 GCA_903867885.1 uncultured Ferrovum sp.
CACCAAAATCAAGGTGCCGGGATAATCCGATAACAGTTCTTCGAGCAACTCTAGTGTTTCGATATCTAGATCATTCGTGGGTTCGTCCATCACCAAGAGGTTGGCGGGGCGCGCAAATAAACGGGCGAGCAACAGACGATTACGTTCTCCACCAGACAAGGATTTCACCTTAGCGCGCGCGCGTTCTGGGGGAAATAAGAAGTCCCCCAAATAGCTCAATACGTGTTTGCGCACACCGCGTACTTCAACGGTATCGGATCCGGGACTAATCGTATCCATTAACGTAGATTCAGGATCAAGCTGCGCGCGCATTTGATCAAAGTAGGCCAGTTGCAGCTTGGTTCCCATTTTGACTTCACCGGAACTTGGCGGTTGTTCGCCCAACAGCACACGCAGAAAGCTTGTTTTACCAGCGCCATTGCCTCCAATCAATCCAATACAATCGCCGCGAATAATGCGCGTAGTAAAATTGCGTACCAAGGTACGACCAGGGATTTCAATCGATACATTATGCAGATCCGCTACCAGCTCACCACTCTTGTCTCCGGAATCCACAGCAAGTCGCACACCTGAAAAGCGCTCACGCCTTGCAGCACGGGCCGCACGTAATTGCTCTAAGCGATTGATGCGCCCCACGGCTCTGGTCCGCCGCGCTTCCACCCCTTTGCGAATCCACACTTCTTCTTGTGCCAGTAGCTTATCTGCCTTGGCGTTCTCTACTGCTTCACGCGCCAGTTGATCCGCTTTGCGTTGTTCGTAATCGCTCCATGAACTTCCGTAGTCGCCCAATCTGCCTCGATCTAATTCAATAATGCGGGTAGCCACCTGATCCATAAATCGCCGATCATGAGTAACAAACAGCACGGCTCCACGAAACTGTTTGAGTTGGGTTTCTAACCACTCAATCGTTTCAATATCTAAATGGTTGGTAGGCTCATCTAACAACAGTAACTCAGGGTCACTCACCCAAGCCCTTGCCAAAGCCACGCGTTTTTTCCAGCCTCCCGATAACATCGAAATCTTGGTTTCAGAGGGTAAGTTCATTTGCGCAACCGTGGCTTCTACCCGTGCTTGTTGCGACCAGCCATCACCTGAATCTAAAACACTCTGAAGATCAGCCAAAGTGGCCAAATCTTCATCACTTGCATGATCTTGGCTAGCCAATCGCGAACTAAGATGATGGTAAGCCACCAAGGCAGTGCGCAATTCACCCAAGCCTCCCGCAACCGCCTCGAATACAGTCTCATCCATATTTAAGGGGGGTTCTTGCGCCACATGCGCAATGCGAATACCCGGTTGCAGCCAGAGCTTGCCATCATCGAGTTGCACTTCACCTATCGCCGCTTTGACCAAGCTACTTTTACCGGTTCCGTTTCTACCGATCAGCGCAATACGCTCACCGAGTTCCACAACCAAGTCAGCATGATCTAAAAGGGGGTGATGGCCGAAGGCAAGACAGGCGCCTTCGAGAGTCATTACAGGCATGGAGATCGCTCAAAAAATAAGATGAAGAAAAAAATCAGAGTGCACGTCTAGAGGAGCATCTCACAGGCACATTAAGTATTTTGTGAGGCCTCAGTACTGGAGTTTGGCAGCAAGAATAATGCGCTAAAACCAAACAAAGCCGCCACAACAAATGCCACTGGTGCGCCTGCATAATGCCACAATCCCCCAAATAATAAGCCAGCGGGTATTGCTGCTGCTCCTGTAGTAAGGTTATACCAACCATAGGCTGTACCGCGCTGCTGATCGGGCGATAGATCGGCAATGTAAGCGCGTTCTGCACCCTCTCCTAATCCCAGCGGCAGACTCCCTAAAAGCGCAACCAAAACTAATACTTCTGCACTAGATGCAATTGCCAAACCAATGCTCGCCAGTGCACTCCCTAACCAAGAGACTCTTAATACAACCAGACGGCCATCATGATCAGCCCAGCCTCCGCCTAAATGCGCTGCGAGCGATTTGACCGCATTGAGACCTGCCCACAACATCAGTAATATGCTGGCACTCATCCCTAATTCGTGTCCTCTAAGCACAATAAAAGTCTCAGACGATCGCGATAGGGTGAACAATAGCAAGGCTACGAGATAACTTTTAAGCTTGGAGTTTTGCTGCAAAAAGTGGCTATAAAAAAAATACTTAGGACGGATACTGCGCACATTCTCTGATGCAATCAGCGGGGTTACGTCATCAGCTATGGGTTTTCCTGATACAGATCGAGAAGCAGGGGAAGGCTCTTTCACCCCAAAGGCAAAGATCAAGACAGCGATCACTCCAGGTAAGGCTGACCACATCACCACAGTGCGCACATCTGCTCCGGGCTGGCTTAGCACCCATGCTGCAAGCAATGCCCCAATGACCGCACCCGCATTATCAAAGGCTCGGTGCATGCCAAACGCTTGCCCACGCTGATGGGAAGGGGTGATATCGACCAATAGGGCATCGCGGGGCGCACTGCGCACACCCTTGCCTACTCGATCAATCGCACGCAGTACTAACATGCCCCACCATGCACTCACTAAACCAAGAAATGGGCGCACAGCATTAGAAAGAAGGTATCCCCATAAGGCTAAGGGCTTTCGACCTGAGCCAAGTTGATCGCTGCGTTTACCTGACCATAAGCGCATGGCACTGGCAACAGCATCGGCTGTTCCTTCTACTAAACCAAGGGCTATGGCCCCGCCTCCTACCGACCCCGTTAGCAGGAGAGGCAGTAAAGGAATCACCATATCTGAAGCTACATCGTTAAAAAAACTGACCAAGGAAATGATCAGAACTGCTCTTGGCAAACGCGCACGATGAAGTTGGAGCATCACGCCGATGCGCTCATTTATTTCTTCTCAATTGAGGCCAAACGATCCGCAAGCTGCCTTGCCACATTGCGATAAATCATTGGCTCAGCTGATGGAGCATCATGCAAGCGAAGAGGACTAAAAGAAATAGCCAAACCATCTTTACTCGCCGATACATTGGTTGTTCTTTCACTTTGGGAATTGATAATGGCCATCTCACCAAAATGTGACCCTACTGAAAGGGTACCCAGCGGTTGATCTCTTCCCGGAGGATCGGTCCAAACAATCACCTCTCCCGAGAGCAAAACAAACATCTCACGTGCTTTATCACCCACTAAAAAAATGTCCTCGCCAGCTTTCAACTTTACTTTTTTAGAGGCTGCTATCAATGCCTCTACATCCGAAGTTGCAAAGCCCTTGAATATCGTTGTGGCCGAAACAAGGCGTGAGATCAATTCTTGTGCATTAAACTTGACCGGTTCTTTGGCGGGAACATTTTGGGGGGAATCTAATTCGGACATATGGGCACTCAGATGATCAAAGTATTCATAAATAAAGTATGGCGCCCCGAACACGAATCGAACGTGCGACCTACCCCTTAGGAGGGGGTTGCTCTATCCACTGAGCTACCGGGGCTACTAAAAACCAAGCTCGTATTTTGCACTGTTCAAAGCGTTTGCACATGCGCAAGAACATGAAAAAACGTCAAAACCAAGCTGATAAGTCAATCTCCAGCCACTAAACCATCTTTGCGGGCGTCGGAAGCTCCGCAATATCCACCATATGGCATTTTAAGCAGGAGTTGTGCTCCACCAAAACCAAACGCCGAACCTGCTGGCGGAGGGGTATGACCTAAAGCACGCAAAGCAGCAATAGTTTCTGAACCAAAGTGTGATTCAAGATCTGTATTTTGCTCTGCATCTACTTGCCAGCGTGGCCCATCCACTGCGGCTTGAGGATTCTGATGATGCAAGGCCATGCGCACCATCATCTGCATATGGCCTTGCGGCTGCATGATCGCACCCATCACGCCAAAACTCATCACGGGCCGACCAGCTTGGCTTACAAAACCTGGCAGGATCGTATGATAAGGGCGCTTGGATGGCCCCACACGGTTAGGATGCCATTTGTCTAATGAGAACCCACATCCCCGATTCTGTAGCGATATACCGGTGTCTGGAACCACAATACCCGAACCAAAACCCATGTAGTTACTTTGAATAAAAGACACCATCCGACCTTCATCGTCTGTAGCCGTGAGGTACACCGTGCCGCCTCTGGCAATGTCAACGGGGCCAAATGTTTGAGCGCGATGAGGATCAATCAGTTTTGCACGGCTAGCAAGATACTCTGGCTGCAAGAACTGCAGGGGATCATCCTTCATATAAGCGGGATCTGCCACTCGCGCATGTACGTCCGCAAAAGCTAGCTTCATGGCTTCTACTTGATAATGCACGCTCTGCACGCTATCGGGTGGCAATGAAGCAAAACCTGGAATCTGTTTTAAAATTCCTAGTGCGATCAATGCAGAAATGCCCTGGCCCGATGGCGGAATTTCATGCAAAGTAAAACCATGAAACTCCATCTGCATGGGCTCCACCCAATCCACTTGGTGGGCAGCAAGATCCGCTTCGCACAGCGCGCCGCCCCCGGCCGCCGCGTGCGCGACCATTTTTTGAGCAAGAGCACCACGATAAAACGATTCCCCTTTTGTTTCTGCAATCTCTTGCAATGTGGCGGCTTGTGCAGGGAATTTAAAATAGTCACCAGCACCAGGGGTGCGTCCCTCTGGCATGAAATCCCGCGCAAAATCTGGATAAACATAAAGCTCTTCAGCTTGCTTGGCCCAGTTAGCCGACTCAATAGCAGGAACAGCAAATCCTTCCTGAGCATACCGAATCGCATCCTTAAATAAGCGTGCAAAAGGCAAACGCCCAAAACGGTCTGACAAAGCCACCCACGCCGAGACACAACCCGGCACCGTTACGGAATCCCACCCGCGCAAAGGCATCGTGGTAAGCCCGTTAAAGCGTTCCGGGGTCCACGCTGCGGGTGAACGCCCCGACGCATTCAGGCCGTGTAACTGTTCTCCATCCCATAAAATCGCAAAGGCATCCGAGCCAATACCATTCATATTGGGCTCAACTACAGTCAGCGTAATTGCCGCCGCAATAGCTGCATCGATCGCATTACCGCCGTCTCGTAATATCGCTAATCCTGCTTGGGCAGCTAAGGGCTGAGAGGTCGCCACCCCGCGCCGACAAAATACTGGCGTGCGTGTGGAGGGATAGGGGAAGGACCAGTTTGGGGTTTGCATAGGATGAGTGAGATTTAAATTATTTAAGAAGTAAAACAATTTTACCCATGTGGGTACCACTCTCCATTAGGGCATGTGCCTCAGCCGCTTGCTCTAGTGGGAACCGAGCATGAATAACGGGCTTCATCTTTCCGCTATTCAATAATGGCCAAACCTTTTCTAAAAGCGAGGTAGCGATATCGGCTTTGAAGGCCACGGAACGAGGGCGCAAAGTAGAACCCGTAATCGTAATGCGACGGCGCATCACTTCGCCAAAATCGACTTGGGCCTTAGCTCCGCCCAAAAAGGCAATCAACACAATGCGGCCATCATCCGCTACCGCTTTGACCTCACGCTGCATGTAATCGCCGGCCACCATATCCAAAATCACATTCACACCACGACCGCCGGTTGCCTCTTTAACCACCGCCACAAAGTCTTCAGTTTTATAATTAATGCTACGTTCAGCACCTAGAGCTTCCACCGCACGACATTTTTCATCGCTCCCAGCGGTCGCAAATACCCTAAAACCCAAGGATTTAGCCATTTGCACGGCGGTTGTTCCGATACCACTCGCTCCACCCTGCACTAACAAGGTTTCTCCTGCTTTAAGGCCCCCACGATCAAATACATTCGACCAAACGGTAAAACAGGTCTCAGGTAAACACGCGGCCGCTTCCATTTCAAACCCATCTGGAATGGGAAGGCATAAGGCTACATCGGCCACGCAGTATTCCGCATAGCCACCGCCTTGTACCAAAGCACAAACCTTTAGTCCCAGTAATGAAGAATCTACCTCTTGCCCCAAAGCAACCACTTCTCCCGCAATCTCCAAACCCGGCAAATCTGAAGCGCCCGGGGGGACAGGGTAATAGCCCGCTCGCTGCAAACAATCAGGTCGATTTACGCCTGCGGCCGCAACCTTGACCAGCACCTGATGCGCCCCGGCAATAGGGAGATCTCGAGTTGTGCTGCGCAGCACAGTGGGGGAACCAAATTCAGGGATATCAATACAACGCATTTGGCTGGGGAGAGCAGTCATTTAAAAAGTTTTCCTGATATTAAAGATGTCACAAGGGCTTGAATTGTCAGGGGCTGACTGGATTGGGTCAAGTTTACAAATATTTTCAGCCTACCCCCCCTAAAGATTTTAGTTTTTTGGCCGATATACCGATTAACAGTTAAATTTTTCCTATCATTCTAAGGCCTTAGAGAGCAGGTGCAAAAAATGTCAGTGATCGGAACAACAGGAATGCGCGTGCAGGTTGTAGAACAACCCACATCGGATAAAACAGATCAAGCTGCAAGGGGAAACGCAGGGCCTGACGGCGCCGTGGATTCAATCTCAAGTATTGCCAACTCAGTAGCCAGTGCCGGCGAGCAGAGGGTAGCCAGCACCTCCGTCATTTCTTCAAGCCAAACATCTAACGGCAAAAGCTCAGATCAAGTAACTAATTCATTAGCTGCAAATGGTAAAGCCTCTGCCACGCAGCTTGCCGCTAGAACTGCTGCAGAAGCAGCGACTAAAGCTGCTACTGCAACTCGCTTAGCTGCATCTAACGCTCAACAGCAAACTCTCACCCCACCCCCTCAAGATGGGCCTCACATCAATGCAGACGGTCAAGTTACCGGCACTTTACTCAACGTCAAAGCTTAAAACCCCTCACTATCCAGTAACAGCTCCACTTTAGGCTGGATGAATGGCTCATTAATAAGAGTTGCATGAGTTGGGGCATGCAATTGTTTGAAACACTGGGGTAATACCCTTTTTATTGAGTCTTGAATCATCGCACTTAGCGCTAGACTCATCTACAAGAACAAGACTAATCAAGTGGGTATGCATGATGGGTGAATCTCCCTCAAATCACTTGTTTGCCTTGTAAATTAAAGTTTTAGCTGCACCATGCCGTGAAATCCTGCACTGATTAGGCTTTTGCCTTGCCGTGCCGTCTTTATCCAAGAGAGATACCATGAAAAATTACGCTCTACTCCTTTCAGCGATCTGCATGGCAGGTTTGGCAGCCTGTGCGGGTGTGCCCTCACAAGCCAAGAAATCCGTCACAACGACCGTTGTGACCGCACCCGCTGATACTTGTGTGTCGTGTTACACAGGCCAAAGCAATGCGCCGGTTCCAGCGCCTACCGCGGCTAACATGGCAATGCCCGCCGCCCCGGCAGCTGCCCCTGTTTATGCCCCCGCCCCAGCTCCTGTTGCCCCTGTAGCTATGGCTGCACAAGCACCAACCCCCATGGCAGCAGTGACCTCGGTTGCCAACACGGTTCCTGCCAACCCCCTTTGTACCGCACCCGGTAGTGTTAGGGTTTCAGCAGTGGGATATGGGTCAACAAGCGCTGTGAGTGGTTTGACCCCCGGCCAGAAGAAATTACTCGGCATGCGTGCTTCAAAAATGGATGCCTACCGTTCAATGGCCGAACAAGTTGCAGGGGTTCGCGTAACGGGTAATACCACTGTTGCAGACATGATGGCCAAGAATGATGGTTTGAGGATTGCGGTTGATGCCTATGTGCGCGGCGCCCGAGTCGTGACTGTAACCCCCATGTCTGATGGCAACTATGAAACTATTTTAGAAGTAGAACTTGATACGCAATTTAGCTCCGCTGCTTGCCAAACTCCTGGTCTAACTTCTCAAGGTCCAGCTGTGATTCGTGCAGCTGAAACGCTAGGCTCAAACAGCGGCCGTTACGCAAGTTCTGGTGGCTTCTACTACGGTGACTAATGTGCCCTCAAATAATGCTTTAAGCACTTGGTTAGTCAAATCAATGGCAGCCTTTATGGCTGCCTTGTTTTGTGCTTGCTCTCATGCTGGAGTGGTAGAAGCTGAAGGTTATGCACCTCTAGAACTGGGCAGCATTGACCTAGTAAGAGAAACCGCAATCCTAGAAGCCGTTAAACAAGGTGAATTGCAATCTGGTGCACAAATAGAAAGTTTTATTGCACTTGGCCCGAATGGCTTACCGCTAGAGAGCGCCCGCATTCGCGCTGCTGGAGCCTTGAGTAAAGTGCGAATAATAAAAGAATGGTCTGACGGAAAACTTCTGCACGTTGTCGTGCAAGGTAACACTGATCCATGTAATACAGGGCTTGCAGGCAAAGCTCGCACCTATAAGAAAAGAATCATCACCACACGATTCGAGATTCCCAACGTTGCTTCAGTCAGCGATCTTCCAGATATCTGGCGAGGCTTATCCGGCGATTTGCGACACCGCTTGGAACAAAGCGGAAAATTTATTAGTTTCGCAACCGAACGTCGTGTTTTTAAAAACGAAGTCAACACGCTTCTTGCATCAGAGAGCAACCGAAAACAAGTGATTGAATTGGCCTCTGAGCATGAAGCCCAGTTTGTCATCATTGGTACTTTATCCAATGCTGGAATCAAAAAAGCCGATTACCTTTGGCAAAGTGATGAGCGTCAATTTGAAGTGGAAATCGGAGTTTATGACGGTTTGAGTGGCGCCAAAATTGGCTTGCATCGCGAATCACGCGTCGCCAAGGGAGATGTACTAGGAACGACAGATAAACCCTTTGGTAGCGCTGCTTTTTTTGAAACGGATTACGGTAAATCAGTTGCCAGTGCATTAGATAAAGCCACACATCAGATTGAAGCTGATTTGGAGTGCTTGCCTTTCACCGCAAAGATTATTCGTATTGATGGCAAAAAAATATTTTTCAACGCTGGTACTACCTCAGGCGTTGAGGCAGGCGACAAACTGGTTGTATACCTGCGGGAGAAGGATTTCCCCACTCAAGGTATCAGCGGCCGCAAAGTAAACGGCATTCCAGAAAATCCTCTCGCCGCTATCCAAGTCATTCAAGTTCAACCTTTGTTTGCGGTAGCTGAACTCGCTGAAGATTCAGGCCCCGTTAAATTACGTGAAGGTGATTTGATTCGATTTGAGTCGCGTCGCTAACAGCAGGAAAATATTTCATGAGCCACATCATTCGCATCGGTCTGTCTGCAACTTTGATCGGTTCAATCGTGGGATGCACCAATTTTGTGAATCGATTTAACGGTTATGCCGATGAACAAGAACACATTATCGTAGTCCTGCCGCGCGCACCCATGCAAACTCAGGCTGCAACGGCCATACCTACCCAAGCCCCTGCTCAAATTCCAGCTTCAACTCAGCCTCAATCACAACTGCAGCCGCTGTCCAGGGGCGTAGGCCTACCTCCTCCTGTGATCTATCGCGCTCCCGCCCCCGTACCTTTGGTAGAAGCTGCCCCACCCCAACCACCCACTGTGGTGAACGGTACTTTCATCTCAGGCGTTCGAGTTTTCCCGCGCCCAATCACTATCGATACACCCTATCGCGACAAAGAAGCGGCTAAAGCAGAATTAGCAGCAGTTGCACTCCCTAAACCTGCTGAACCAGCCCCTAAAGTGGCTACACCCGAATCTCCTCCTGTCATCGAAGTAAAGCCCTCCGCTCCCATCGCTGCGCCTGCACCGTTGCTTGAGCCTCCCCCCTTGCCACCCGCTGCACCCAATGAATCTTCTAAAGCACCACCGGCTCCCGCCCTTCTAAAACCCGCAGCAAAAAATGAAACCCCCAATCCAGACAGCCTGGGTGGCTTGGTATCAAGACGCGCCGTGTACTATGACTTTGATGCCGCCAATTTATCTGACGAGTACAAGGCTATCATCGTTGCACATGCAAAGTATCTGGCTCAGAACCCCAAAGCCAAAGTAAAACTCCGCGGCAACTGCGATGAAAGAGGCAGTCGCGAATACAATATCTCGCTGGGCTCTAACCGAGCAGAGAGCGTAAAACAATTAATGGTTGCCAATGGCGCATCTGCGAAACAAATAGAAGCAGAAAGTTTTGGCAAAGAAAAACCCATGGCACAAGGTCATGATGAAACGTCCTGGGCTCAGAACCGACGCGTAGATATCCTATACAGCGAAGAAGATTAAACACCATGATTAAACTATTTCGATGCTCATTCTTTATATCGCTAGCTTTGATGATCAGCTTGATAGGCTTTACTGAACCGGCATTTGCAAAAAAAGTGATCAAGAAAAAAGAGGTATCCACGCCAGTAGAAGTCACTGCAGATAGCCGCTTGGCCGAATGGCAGCAATCACCGCAAGCAAGTCGCGGCGCACCTGCCAGTTTGTGTGAGCGCGACTACAAAGAATTAAAAGTGGTGTACGACTATTTTTCTGAACTGGGTAGGCGCTTAAAACCCATCAGCGCAGAAAAAAGAAAGAGTATTGAAGAAATTCAACGCCGTATCATGGGTCCACATGCCGGAATTACGCCAGGTTCAGATCAAGATAAAGCAGAACGTGAACGCATCTTTAACGAAGAATTAGTGATTGATCCTGACTGGTATCAATTTCAACTGGAAGCCGCCTTAGCCAAAGCCATCAAAGATTTAGGCCCCTATGTGGCAGAGGGAGCATGGAAACAACAAGAATTGATCCTTCGCGATTATCTGACCAACCTGCGTGGCAAAACTCCCTACACTGTGACCGTTCAAGCACAACCTTTCATAGCGCTTAAAGCATTGATGGAAATCAAGAGCGACATCTCAACAGTATTTGATCGCCTAGATGAGAGCAAAATAGAGTTCGACCGCTTACTCGAGTTTGATCGCATCCATGCCTTAGGCCTTGATGACACATCGAGTTATTTAATTCTCAAAAACTCTTTTCTCACCGGCGCTATAGATCCAACCATTGCTTGCCACTTAGACTATCTGTCTTATTTTTAGGCCATCTTATTCCGTATCACGCCGACGGTACTCACCTCGGTTTCAATGACATCACCTGGCTTCAAAAACTCTGGGGGCTTGCGGCTGTAGCCCACCCCAGAAGGTGTTCCCGTAGCAATGATATCGCCCGGAAGCAAAGTCAGCCCACGCGACAGTTCGGAAATAATAACGGGGATTTTGAAATACATTTGTTGATAGCTGGCATTCTGCTTTTCTACGCCATTCACCCTACAAATGATGCGGGTCTCATCCAAATTCACGCCATTCTTAGTCACAATCCACGGCCCCATCGGACCATGCCCATCGAGACTCTTCCCTTTAAACCACTGGCCTGAATGACGCTTCTGCTGCACATCGCGCGCGGTGGTATCGTTAAAAGCAGCATAGCCAAAAACATAATCCATCGCATCCGCTTCACTGATATTACGTCCCTGACGTCCAATCACAACGGCGAGTTCTGCTTCCCAATCAATCATTGATGAATAAGAACCATCATAAGGAATGGAATCAAACGGGCCATTCATCGTCTGGGTGCCCTTGGAGAAAAATACCGGAACTGTGGGATATTCTTTAGTGGTCTTATCGGCACGGGCATCTTTGCCCTCATCAAAATGATCAAGATAATTCCACCCTACGCAATAAATATTGGCTTGGGGTTTTGGAATGGGAGACATCAAACGCACCTGGCTGAGCTCAAGTAATGCAGAACCTTTAACTGTGTTTTTAATGAGTTGATGCAAGCTGTGCATAGCGGGCTCGCCCGCATGAAGAAAGGACAGCATAGAAGAAGAATCGAAGGGCAGCTTCACCTTACGCTGACTAGCCAACGCTTCAACATCTATCAATGTATTGTCTTGCGTAACCACGCCAATTCGCGGTTTAGAACCGTCAAGGTTCGTGAAGGTTGCGATGCGCAATGCATCTTGATCCGCCAAGGGGGGAAGTTTTAGTTCTTGATTTGTCTTCATCTGTTCTCCCTGCGAATATTGGCTGGCCGTTCCCACCAAGCCCACTGCTACCGCGCTCATTCCCAACTTCAAATAGTCTCTGCGTGACGCATCCATGTCTACCCCCCTCATTTTTTGCTCTTTATCTACACCAAATTACAGGAGTCACTCCACTAAAATTTAGCCATCGAAATAGACCAATCATTGAATCAACTGGATAATTTTTCTTGTTCTGCTTCTATCGTATTAGAGAGTTTACCAACTTGGCTGAGATTGAAAACATTGTGCTTGAAATACTTAAGACGCATTCAATTTGATATTTCTGATACTTGCGAACGAGACCAAAAGATTCTCTGATTGCTCTGCTCGTTCACTGCGGGATACAATTGCGGGTTACGGAGAGGTGGATGAGCGGTTTAAGTCGCACGCCTGGAAAGCGTGTTTAGGTTAATAACCTAACGCGGGTTCGAATCCCGCCCTCTCCGCCATCAGTTCAGGGTTAATATTCTTACAACATTTTTTTCAGATCCGGGGATGCCACCTCATCGAGATGACGAAAGGCCGATGCGATAGCCTCAATGTCGCGGCCACCGACACCATAGCTTTCGAAGTGAACCCGCCATTCGCGTACGACACGCCAGACCCGATCGATGATGTCCAGTGCGTCCTGCCGGGTGATGCCAAACCTGGCATAACCTGACAATGCGTTATCCAGCGTTGCCAATCGCCCCTTTTGACCGACACTGAGGTGCAGATGGCGCTCAGTCGCCAGCATTGAGCGCGGCATCACATCGTACAAGGGCGACAGCCGCCATGAACCCGTCTCCGTTTCCCAAAGAAATGCATGGTTGCGCAGATGATCGTCGTCGTTGGTGACGAAAATATTGAACACCATCCGGCCAAAGAGTTCGCGACAGCCGGGCTTGATGGACTGCTCGTCCGTTCGGGCGCGAATCGCATCAGCAATGTCGGCATAGCTTTTGTTGCGTGACTCCGACTCGTGGCAGCCCAGCATCGTCAGGGCACTGACCATGTGGTGCCGATGCTGCACACCATCCACCAAGCTACGATCGAAGCGCTGAATCAGCATGACGGTCTTGCCACCGATCGTCTCTGTCTTCACAGGAGGAACATCGAGACCAGCCGCATCCGCCAACTGCAAGGTGGCAGACTCAATGCAGGGTACGTCGATCCGCTCGCCATGAGAACGGAACTTTGCTAACCAGAGCACGCCGGCATCATCCTCCACACCTGCTTTGGGGCGCATGCCGCCTAATTGGCTACCCGCGAGAAAGATATCTTCCAACTGTACAGGTATCGGCAAACCTTGCTCGATGCGATCCGCCGCCTCCATCAGGTATTCGAGTCGATGAATGCTGTTGCGCACCAACTCAGGGGAAGCATCTAGGGAGCGACGAATATCTAGGGCACCCGCACGCTGACTTCCCGCTTCCAGCAGATAGGTCGATTCCGGTAGGCCATTCGGTGGGGCCTTCAGGCGGGATTCGATCACACGCCGTCCCCAGGCATCAGGAGCCGCGTCACGAATGCCGCCGAACAGAGTCAATCCTTCGACGGGACGAAGCTCCTTGCCGCGCACAGCGGCAAGATCCGCGATAGGCAAACTGACGGGATCAATTTCAACGGCTTGCGGACGATCAAGGTAGAGCGTTCCATACTTGAAATCTGATGTCAGCACCTCGGTGCCCCTTTCAGCCATGGTCAGCAGCCCTGCAGGAACAAAGCGATCATCCAAATGGGCAAATACGGCAAGCGTGGTGGCCATCAGAAATCCAGTTCCTTCAGTTCTGCCTGGGAGAGCGTCCGGGCGCGCTTGGGCAGGCTTTCATGCTCCATCGCCAGCACAACTGGGTCATCGACAGTCAGGAGCGAAACCAATGTCTTTCCCGGAGCAATCGCATCCAGATACCTCACCACCTGACCGATGGAGACAGATGCCGAACCGTTTTCAATCAAGGATGCCGTTGCCCGTGAAATACCGGCCCGACTCGCCGCCTCGGATTGCCGCACACGACGGGCGACGCGAGCCTTGCTCAACCGTGAACCAAGCTCCGTCAGTTGTGCCTTGAGCGCGGGTGGCATTGCTAAATTTTGGTCGACCTTCATTTTGTCAATTTAATCTGACGCTAATGATTTAATGCCTACAATAACAGACAATACAGCAAAAATCAATCGCTATGTCCGCGAGCAGCAGGCAGCCGGAGCTGAAGAGTGCCAAGGACGCAGACCAACCTTCGCAGAATAAGCCGCAATCGTCCCCATACTGGGGTTCATGACCCCCAATTATGGGGTCATTCAGCACTCGCTACTGGCAAATCACCTTTCAACTCCTTTTCGGGATCTGTCAACCAAGTAGAATGCGCTTCATGGGAGAACGGTTCATCGGTGGCTACCTCTTCCCCCTCAAGCCCATTCATTTTCACAGTCAGGCTTGCCAGCTCGTAATTGTTTTTACGCAGACGCTGCTCAAGGATACGAGCAATATTAAGATAAAGCTCAGATACCAAGCCGGGAAACATTTTTAATTTAAATTCGTAAACTTTAAAAACCAATGAGTCTTTGGTTGCAGTAACGGTTGCTGATCTTGGCTCAGGAGAAATCAAACTCATTTCCCCTACACAATCGCCACTCACAAGCGTAGCAATTTTCACAACTTCGGTTTTAACCCTCTTCTCAACAACGGCTTCACCACTGAGGATCACAAAAAAAGAATCAGCTTTTTCGCTCTCTTTGGCCAATTGTTCGCCCTGCTTTAGGGAAAGCAAAGAACCACATTTAATTAAATCTTCCAACACGCCAATTCCCAAGCCTGCAAATAAAGGAAGCCTTGGTGCAACTTTTAGGAGAACTTCTTTGGGATTCAATGGGGGGGCCATAAGTGCTCTGTGTGTATGAAAGGAATAGGTGAGATTACTACCCTCTTCACAAGGGAGGAAGCGCCTTTAAATCTGCTTGGATTGTTGCACCATAGCGCTCGTTCAACCCAACCACAATACGTAAAGGGATATTTCCTTTTTCACTCAGCCAAATCTGCAGAGTTGAACTATCGTCCTTTGTCACGGACTTGAAGTAACGATAGGCTTTGATCTTGGAACCATTAAAAGGAAAATCCCAGGACTCCCCTCGGTTTAGGGTGTACTGAGCTAATGACTTAGAGTCCGTAATATTTAATAAAGATTGCGCAGGGGGTGGACTGCGGCCAAGGTAGGTGTAGGCGACGTTGAGCAAATCAAGCAGGTTTCCATTTAAATCCGCCGAACCCGTCTTGCTTCTATCTTTGCTGAACAACACCTTCTTTGTTCTCAAATCCAGCTTAGCTTGATATTGCTCTGCACTCCCTTTTTTCTCCACGTAGCTTGTCGTCACCAAACCATTTTTGGTCACATCGCCATATGACAGACGATACAAAGTTTGATTGGGAATCGCCACACTCAATGCTGAAGTCAGATTAGCCGTGGAGTTGATCTGATATTTTGTAGGCCCAATTTCAACAATATCTGTAATGTCAGCGGCGTGGAGCCCACCAGACATGAGCTTGAGCGCAGCATCATAGGCCTGAGGACTTTCATTATTTTTCTTCAAATAAGCTTCACGCTGCTTGTAATCCACCGTCACGCTAACCGCATAGTCAAACTGCAACTTAGGTGGCAACTGCTTATCTGCCGCGAAGGTCAAATCCAACTGCAAACAAACCAAGCACCAAGCAAAACGTTTTAGCCAAATCATATCGATCATTTTTAGATGGAAACTGTTATTCGTGATCATACCGCACGCTGTAAGAGATATCCCACATGACTAAATTTCAATCTTTGGGGATCGCAAAATGAAAAGCATCAAACCAGCGAAGCTTTTCTCTTAAATTCACCACCCCTCCTATAATCACCAAAGTTGGCGACTTGAACTTTGCCTCACAAGCTTGCGAAGCCAAAGTGCTGAGTACTCCAATCAGGACTTGTTGATCCGGCAAAGTACCCTGTTCAACCAATGCGGCGGGCGTTGTTTGATCCAAACCATGGGCGATTAACTGATGACAAATGGTTCCCAACCCCTCTAGCCCCATATACACCACAATAGTTTGATTGGGGCGCGCCAACATGGGCCAATCTAAATCTACAGTCTGGTCCTTCAGATGACCTGCAACAAAAACGCAGGATTGGGCGTAGTCACGATGGGTAAGCGGAATCCCTGCATAAGCAGCCACGCCTGATGCCGCGGTGATCCCAGGTACCACTTGAAAAGAAACGCCATGCTGCGCCAGCGTTTCAATCTCCTCTCCCCCACGCCCAAAAATAAAGGGATCCCCCCCCTTTAGCCTAACCACCCGCTTTCCTTGGCCTGCCAAACGCACCAAAAGTGCATTAATCTCCTCTTGAGGCAAGGTATGACGGCTGCGTTGCTTTCCGACAAAAATAGATTCAACACCTTCAGGAATCAACGCCATCACTGCTTTTGAAACCAAATTATCAAAAAGCACAACATCCGCTTGCAGCAAAAGTTGATAGGCTCTTATGGTAAGGAGATCAGCATCACCGGGGCCCGCTCCGACCAAATACACTTCCCCCTTTTTTTGCTCAAGCTGCACTATTCTTTCCTTATTGATATTGATTACCAAACAAACCACTATACAAAGATAGAGTCAATTTAAACTCAATATATTTGAAATATCATTCAGCTAAAATATTGGTGATATGAGTATTCAATCCACAGCTGCCGTTCAGTCTGAAGAAGACCTGCAAAAATACCTCAAGGGTATTTCAATTCCCTCGCGCCCCGATGCAATTGATGAGCTTCGCCGAGAAATGCGTAAACCATTCCCTGATATGCGATCCATTTCAGGCACGATCGGCAAGGATATCGCTCTATCGGCGGGAGTTCTTAAAACGGTTAATTCTCCTTTTTATGGCCTTTCAAATAAACTGAGTTCTGTAGAGCAGGCAGTTAATTTTATGGGGCTTGAGACGGTCTCTAAAATTGTGACGGGTTTACTGTTAAGGAATATTTTTCCTGGCAATAATCTCTTTATGGAGCGCTTTTGGTACAGCGCTGATCAGACAGCAAGAATCAGTTCTTACATTGCACACACTTTGCATGTGATTCCCCCGGGTGACGCACACACCTTTGTATTGTTCCAGAATATCGGGGTTCCATTACTCATGCAGAAATTTGGAAACTACGAAAAACTTGAATCTGAAGCAACCGCTAAAGACTTATCCATCATCGACTGCGAGAATGATGTGTATTCTTCTAATCATGCATCGTTGGGTTACATCATGGCAAAGGGGTGGTTTCTTCCACCTGAGTTGTGTGAAGCTATTCTGAGACATCATGATGTTGCTTCTTTTGATGTGCTTGACCCCATCTCTCCTGTAGCGCGTTCTTTAATCGCTTTGGGTGCACTCTCAGAACGCATGAATCGCGAACTCATGGGGTTGCCTCAGATAATAGAATGGAAGGAAATGGCAAGCCATGTGCGCCTGCATCTTGGCGTGACTGAGCAAGATTATCGTGAAATGAAAAGCAACGTAATCATCATGATGGAAGATGATTAACTGCGGCGAAACCCTCCAAATCTTGTCCTAAATCCCATCATCACCAAAAATACCCCAAAGAACATGATGTGAACAGGCCATATTCCAAGTACGAGATTCATGCGTCCCATCACCGTCCATGATTGTGCAATGCTCATAAAATTGTAGTAAGTCATGTAGCACAGAATCGCCACAATCAAATTTGCACTTCGAGCAGATCGTGTGTTGACGTAAGATAAAGGAATCGCAATCAGGGATAGCATAAGTAGGCTCATGGGCAATCCAATGCGCCAATGCAATTCAGCAATATTTTCTGGCGTAGGGTTTTGCAAAATCTCGCTGACGCTTTTCCCCTTGGAAGTCGATTCACTAAATTTAGCTGCATGCTGCTCAATACGTAATTCTGCCCGAGAAAAATTAGTGTAGTTGTAGTCTGGAGTGCCAGGCGTCCCTTCGTAGCGTCTTCCGTCAAGCAACACCATGAAACGATCCCCATTGGGGTCAGATCGAACAAACCCTTTTGCAGCAACCGTTACACCCAGTTTTCCACTTTGCACAGATTGCACAAAGACATTGGATACCTGATGTTCTTCATCTGAAAGCGAATCCACAAAAAAAACTTGATCAGTATTTTTAGATTCTCGAAACACGCCCGGAGCAACAAGCGAAACATCATCTCGGCTATCCAATCGCGTTTGATACACTGCACGTTGTTGCAAGGCCCAAGGTGAAATAACCAAACTCATCAGGGCCACGAGTAAGGAAAGCGGTACCGAAAAAGTCAATACAGGCCAAATAAAACGGGTAATACTGACCCCCGAAGTAAACCAAACCACCATTTCTGATTCTCGCCAGCAACGCGATAGGGTGAGCAATAAAGAAATAAAAACTGAAGCACTCAATACAACAGGCAGATAATTTAAGGCGCCAAAGCCTAGCATGGCCAGTACGGCATCAGCCGCTAAGGCGCCTCCTGCAGCTAAACCTAAGAGTTTTACAGCAGACACAGTGAGAAGAATGCCGAGTAAAGATAAGGCCACAGAAAAACCTGTTTGGCTGAACTCTCGGACTAAGCTGCGGGAAAAGATCACGGGATAGATCGTATCGTTTTGACTTTTAGTGCGCCCCAAAAGGATAATCTAAGGCTGCACACAATATCGTTTGTGGTTAAGGAGAATCAGGTGGAATTTAGCACAAAAGTATTGCCCCCCGAAAAAGACAAAACAGATTGCCTCGTAGTTGGCGTGTATGAAGGCAAAAAGCTTTCTGCTGCGGCCAAGGCTGTGGACGATCTCACGAACAAGGCTATCACTGCCGTGATGCGCTCTGGTGACATCAATGGCAAAACCGGTTCTAGCCTGATGTTACGTAAGTTAGAGGGCGTCTTAGCCCAGCGCGTGCTCTTGGTGGGCTTAGGAAAACAAGATGAAACCACCCTAAAAGCTTACCGCGAGGCCTTAAGCACTGCATTTAAAGCCATTGCAGCAACGCAAAGTGCGAGCGCCTCAGTGCATCTGACACAAGCCTCCGTGGCTGGAATGGATGGTGAAGACTTGCTTGAGCATGCAGTCTTGATCGCAGAAGAAATCAGCTACAAGCCCCCACGCCCCGGTATGAAAACCAGCAAAGAGGAGGCGGCCACACTGACTAAGGTCACATTTGTACCTCCCGCTGAGACCGATGCCAAAGCCTTGGCACGTGGCCTACTGCGCGGAGTCGCGATTGCACATGGTCAAAATTTAGCCCGAGACCTGGGTAATCTGCCCCCGAATATCTGCACACCCAGCTACTTGGCCCAAACCGCAAAGACTTTGGCTCGCAGTCACAAGCTCAAAGTCACCGTGCTTGAAGAAGCACAAATGCGCAAACTCGGCATGAATACTTTGTTGGCGGTGAGTCAAGGCAGCCGTCAAGCGCCTAAATTCATCGTGCTGGAGTACAACGGTGGAGGCAAGAAAAAGCCTATTGCTCTGGTTGGCAAAGGCATTACCTTTGATACCGGCGGCATCTCCATTAAGCCTTCATCCGAAATGGATGAGATGAAATACGATATGTGTGGTGCCGCCAGCGTGCTCGGTACCCTGCAAACCGTGGCTGAATTGAAATTACCTTTAAACGTAATTGGTGTGATACCCACCTGTGAGAACATGCCAGACGGCCAAGCCACCCGCCCAGGCGACATTGTCACTTCCATGTCGGGCCAAACCGTTGAGATCTTGAATACCGATGCGGAAGGCCGCTTGATTCTGTGCGATGCCCTTACCTACACAGAGCGCTTCAAACCCGATGCAGTGGTCGATATCGCTACCCTGACAGGCGCCTGCGTTGTTGCTCTAGGTAGCGTAGCTTCAGGGCTCTTCTCCAACCAAGACAGCTTGGCCGATGAATTGCTAGAAGCCGGTGTGAAAGCCCATGACCGCGCATGGCATATGCCGATATGGGATGACTACCAACCTCAACTCAAAACCAATTTTGCGGATATGCAAAATATTGGTGGAAGGATGGCTGGCGCCATTACCGCTGCTTGCTTCTTAGCCCGCTTCGCAGAGTCTTACCCTTGGGCTCACTTGGATATAGCAGGCACCGCTTGGAAAGGCGGATCGGAAAAAGGGGCTACAGGCCGACCAGTAGGTTTGCTCACCCACTTCCTGATAGGGCGTGCGGCTAAGTGATTCAAGCGAGCAAGATGCAAAGCCTGTGACCGAGATAGATTTTTATACGCAGGTAGAAGACAGACTGCAGGTCACGTGTCAGTTGATTCATAAAGCACGCGCGAAGAATTTACGCGTGCTCGTTTTGCTTGCCAATGAATCTGCGCTCAAGAAATTAGATGAACGACTGTGGACTTTCCAACCTCAGTCGTTCATTCCCCATTGCCGCGCCGATGATCCTCTCGCTGCAGACACCCCAGTACTTTTGATGTGTGACCTTAACACCACACCCCCACATGATGAGTTGCTGATCAATTTGCAAGCCGATCCGCCTATACAGTTCACACGCTTTTCTCGCCTGATTGAAATTGTGAGCACTGCTGATAAGGACAAAGCAAAGGCACGCGAGCGTTTTCGTTTTTATCGGGACCGAGGGTTTGTGCTTAGAACGCACGACCTGAGCCCAAGACCTGCAGCTAAAGGAACTTCATCGTGAGCCAACTATTGCACTCGGATGTACTGCTAGAACACATGGAAAGCCTGCTCAGAGCTTGGCGGCCTGGAGTGACTAACAGTGAACAGCCAACTGAAATTCCTGAGCTCACGGACGCATTACAAGATTCCCAAGAGACGCGATTTGCCTCGGTGGCACCTATTCCATCCGGAATTTCACGAGAGGTACTTCAAGCACAGTTGGCTGTAGCTGCAGAGCAGGTAATGCGTGATCTGTATCGCACCCTTTCTACCGACCTCAACGATCGTATCAGCGCGCGGGTAAATAAAGCAGTGACTCACGCCGTAGAGCAGACACTTGCTGAAACAGTGGTAGGTCTTCGCCGCTCTATCTTGGTCAGCGTGGCCGAAGCCTTAACTGAAAGTATTGAACATCTGGGCGAAGCCGAAACGACTCTGCCCGAAGAATCTCCTCTTCTTTCTCGCTCTAGCAAAAACTCGAAAAAATAATGGAACTCGCAAAAAGTTTTGAACCTGCGCCGATTGAATCGCATTGGTCTCCTCTGTGGGAAGCCCGTGGATATTTCGCCTCACACACAGAGGGCAATGCCCCTGCTTATTGCATTCTGCTGCCGCCACCCAACGTAACAGGCACCCTACACATGGGTCATGCGTTTCAGCACACCATCATGGATGCCATGACCCGCTTTCACCGTATGCGTGGAGACCGCACGCTTTGGCAACCGGGTACTGATCACGCCGGTATCGCTACGCAAATCGTGGTGGAGCGCCAACTCGAAGCCAAAGGTGAAAGCCGCGCTGCATTGGGCCGCGAAGCATTTCTGGAACGCGTATGGCAATGGAAAGAAGAATCCGGCTCCACCATCACAGGGCAAATGCGCCGACTCGGCACCTCCTGCGATTGGGAGCGTGAACGCTTTACGATGGATGAAGGCTTGTCACGTGCGGTGACCAAAGTCTTCGTACAATTGTTCAAAGAGGGATTGATCTATCGCGGCAAACGCTTAGTCAACTGGGACCCTCAACTACAAACCGCAGTCTCTGATTTAGAAGTGGTCTCAGAGGAAGAAGAAGGGTTCATGTGGTTGATCCACTACCCTCTAGTCTCTGGGGAAGGGGTGCTGACTGTAGCCACCACTCGCCCTGAAACGCTATTGGGCGATGCAGCCGTTGCCGTGCATCCTGAAGACGAACGCTATCGCCACCTGATCGGGCAGTCATTGAAGCTCCCGCTTACTGATCGTACGATTCCCATTATCGGCGACACCTATGTGGATCCTGAATTCGGATCAGGTTGCGTGAAGATCACGCCTGCACACGACTTTAACGATTGGGCAGTCGGTCAACGCCATCATCTCACCCCCATCAATATTTTTACCCGTGAAGCTTGCGTGAATGAGAATGCTCCGCTCGCCTATCAAGGTCTTGATCGCTTCAAAGCCCGCGAACGAATCGTAGCCGACCTGGAATCACAAGGATTATTAGCTGAGATCAAGCCCCACAAGTTGATGGTGCCGCGCGGGGATCGCACACGCCAAGTCATTGAGCCTATGCTCTCTGATCAATGGTTCGTGCACACCGAAGGCATGGCCAAGACCGCCTTGGACGTAGTAGATCGAGGCGAGATTCGCTTCATACCAGAGAACTGGACCTCAACCTACCGTCATTGGATGGAGAACATTCAAGACTGGTGTATTTCGCGCCAACTGTGGTGGGGGCATCGTATCCCTGCTTGGTACGATGAAGAGGGGAATATTTTCGTAGCTGAATCAGAAGCTGAGGCGATGGCTCAAGCCGGTGGCAAGCCTCTCAAGCGCGATGACGATGTGCTCGATACCTGGTTCTCTTCTGCGTTGTGGCCCTTCTCTACTTTGGGTTGGCCCGATGAAACTCCCCATCTTGAAGCCTTCCTGCCCAGCAGCGTGTTGGTTACAGGGTTTGACATTATCTTCTTCTGGGTGGCGCGCATGGTGATGATGACCACCCACTTCACCGGCAAAGTGCCCTTCCATGAAATCTATGTCACGGGCCTCGTTCGCGATGCCCAAGGCAACAAGATGAGTAAATCCAAAGGCAATATTTTGGATCCTATTGATTTAGTTGATGGCATCACCCTCGAAGAATTGGTTGCCAAGCGCACCAGTAATCTCATGGACCCCAAACAGCGCGGACAAATCGAAAAAAATACCCGCCAAGAATTTCCTCAAGGTATTCCTGCTTTTGGTTCAGATGCGGTGCGCTTCACCTTCGCAAGCTTAGCCACCCATGGCCGAGACATTAAATTTGATTTACAGCGCTGTGAAGGCTATCGCAACTTCTGCAACAAGCTCTGGAACGCCACTCGCTTTGTGTTGATGAATACTGAGGGGCACGACTGCGGCCAGGATGAGTCGGCGCCGTATACCTTGTCGGTTACGGACCGCTGGATCATTTCTCGACTGCAACAAGCTGAAGCCGCCGTGCTAGAAGCCTTTGCAACCTATCGCTTGGATCTGGCCTCGCGCGCCCTCTACGAGTTTGTCTGGGATGAATATTGCGATTGGTATTTAGAGTTCGCCAAGGTGCAACTGCAAGGTGTAAATGATGCCGCTCCAAGCGAAGCCTTAACCCAAGCACAACGTGGTACCCGCCGCACCCTAATTCGGGTGCTCGAGGCCACATTACGTCTCGCTCATCCCCTCATCCCCTTCATCACCGAAGCGCTCTGGCAGAAGATTGTACCCTTGGCCAGTCCTTCTGGAGTATCAGAAGGTGAAAGCAGCATTATGGTGCAAAAATATCCTGCACCAGATGAATCCAAAGTTGATGCCGAAGCGATTGCAGATGTGGGCCTACTCAAAGACCTCATCAATGCATGCCGGACCTTACGAGGCGAAATGAACGTGGGCCCCAGCGAACGCGTACCCTTGTTGATCGCAGGGGATGCGGCAGAACGCGAACGCGCGCAATATTTGATTGCTTGGCTGCAATTCTTGGCACGACTTTCAGACATTCAGGTGATCAATGGCGTGCTCCCAGATGAGGGCGCACCGGTATCCGTGATTGGGGGCCTGCAGTTGATGCTGAAGATCGAAATTGATCTTGCCGAAGAGCTAGAACGCCTCAGTAAACAAGCTGAAAAACTGAAAGCCGAAATCATTAAAGCGGACACGAAACTCAATAATGAAGGCTTTGTGGCCCGCGCGCCGGCAGCCGTTGTAGAGCAAGAACGTGAAAGACTGAACGGATTTCGATCGACCTTAACTGAAGTAGAATCGCAGGTCACAAGATTAACGGCCTTAAAAGCAGCAAAGGGCTAGGGGTCGTTACTCCGTGATCGTATGACCAATTCTTTGTCGCACGCCACACGAGCGCTCAAACACCCGGCCTATCGAAGGTTCTTCATTGCGCAAGGCTGTTCGCTGATTGGCACTTGGGTGCAATTGGTAGCCATGTCTTGGCTAGTCTGGCGCTTAACGCATTCAGCCGCATGGCTGGGCTGGACAGGGTTTGCAGGACAGATCCCCATTCTATTTCTTGCACCTTTCGCGGGCGTATGGTCAGACCGTTTCAATCGCCGCAAACTGTTGATGGTCACGCAGCTTTTGTCCTTAGGACAAAGTCTATTGTTAGCTGCACTAGTCTGGACCCATAGCGCTGAACCATGGCATTGCGTCCTGCTGGCTGGCACTTTGGGCTGCATCAATGCCTTCGACACGCCCATTCGTCAAAGTTTTACAGTCATGATGGTAGAAGATAAAAAAGATATGCCCAGTGCGATTGCCATGAACTCCTTCATGTTCAATCTGGCTCGGTTGATTGGCCCATCCATTGCCGGATTCATGATTAGCGCCTTCAGTGAAACGGCCTGCTTTTTAATGAATAGTGTGAGTTACATCGGCGTGATTGCAGTTCTGTTTTCCTTGCAGTTAAAAAACCCGCCTGCGCGGCCCAAAGCTTTGCATCTACTTGCCGATTTAGCAGAAGGCGCACGATATGCTTCGGGTCATCCGGTGATTGGTCGCTTACTGGCACAGCTTTGTATCTTAAGTTTACTCATCGCGCCATATGTGCAACTGATGCCGATCTTTGCAGGTCAAGTCTTTGCAGGGGATGCACGTGTATTGGGTTTATTGATTGGTGCGGCAGGATTTGGCGCGGTAACGGCCACTTTGTTTCTAGCCACGCGAAGAGACATCAAAATCTTACCGGTGATCATTGCGGCGGGCAGCCTACTAGCAGGTCTGTGCCTTGCGCTCTTTTCTCAATCGCAATCGCTGCCGTTTTCTATGGTGATGATGGTAGGGGTGGGTGCAGGCATTATCTCTACTGCCGCCAGTACCAACACTCTCATTCAGCATAGTGTAGAAGACGATAAGCGTGGGCGTGTGATGAGCCTTTATACCATCTCATTCTTAGGCATCGCACCCATCGGCAGTTTGATCCTAGGGCATCTCTCCGAAATGTGGTCAGCCCCTTTGGTGCTCATGTGCGCAGGCATTCTTTGCTTACTCGGTACACTTCGCTTCGTGATAAACCTCTCACCCGTGCAAAAAGCACTCAACGTTTCTTAAGATAAAAAACAAACTCGGGTCCAGCGGTATCGGCATGCACCAAAGTATTTTTGGTCTGACGTGCAAAAGCTTCGAAATCGCGCACTGCACCTGGATCGGTGGCCATCACCTTTAAAATTTGTCCACTCAGCATATCGGTCAAACCTTTCTTAGTGCGCAGAATCGGTAGAGGGCAGGTAAGACCCCGCGTATCCAGCTCTTTATCGATTTTAATGGCATCCAAACTCAACGCTTCTAAAGGATGATCTGTAACTGTGAGTGGCTTGTTTGAATCGCCAATATGCACTTCAACCTCTCAATTGCTCTAAAAGACAGAGATACCTGAATTTACTTTGCCACAAAGCTGCCCGATTGACCGCCATGCTTTTCTAGTAATCGCACTCCCTCAATGTGCATGCCCCTATCCACTGCTTTGCACATATCGTAAACAGTGAGTAAGCCCACCTGTACCGCCATCAGAGCTTCAATCTCTACTCCGGTGCGTCCTAAGGTTTCAGCCTGCACCTCGCAGCGCAAAGCGGGCTGGCCCGCTTCCTCTTTCCAATCAAAGATCACAGCAACATGGCTTAATGGCAGAGGATGGCACAATGGAATCAGATCTGAAGTACGCTTAGAAGCCTGTATGGCTGCGATCCTAGCAATACCCAGCACATCACCCTTCTTGGCCGAGCCAGAACGAACCAACGCAGCGGTAGGGGGCTCCATCCAAATCCAACCCTCCGCGCGAGCAATGCGATGCGTTTCTTGTTTGGCGCCCACATCCACCATATGGGCCTGACCCGCGTGATCAAAATGTGTAAATGTGTTTGTCAAAGCTTGTTACACCGAAGAGTCAAACCTCCATTGTATGATAGAGCTATGAAGAAACTCATTAGCGCCCTCATTTTACTTTCCCTGACTTTTCCCGCTCGCCCGGCAGAGGACCTGCCAGAGTTAGGAGATATCAGCTCCGCATCGCTCTCTACTCAGCAGGAACAAGCGCTTGGGCGGCAGGTGATGTTAGAGATTCGCAGTGACCCTGATTACCTGACTGATCCCTTCACTGCTGAATACCTCAATATTTTAGGCAACCATCTTGTTGGTAATGCGGGTGGTGGGGATCAAACTTTTGAGTTCTTTGTGGTGCGTGACAGCACACTCAATGCGTTTGCACTCCCCGGAGGATTTGTAGGTGTTCATACAGGCTTGTTAATCGCAGCTGAAAACGAATCCGAATTGGCCTCTGTACTTTCACATGAAATCGCGCACGTTACGCAACATCATGTGGCTCGAATGATGGCTGCCCAATCGCAAAACACTTTACCCATGCTCGCAGCGCTTGCCGCTGCAATATTAGCGGCACGAAGTAACCCTCAACTTGCCGGGGGCGCAATAATGGGGGTGCAAGGCGGGATGATCCAATCTCAAATTAACTTTACCCGTGACAATGAGCGCGAAGCTGATCGCATCGGCATGCAGACTTTGGTTAAAAGCGGCTACGATGCGCGCGGGATGGCCTCTTTTTTTGAGCGCCTGCAAAAATACACGCGCTTTTACGAAACCAATGCACCTTCCTATTTGCGCACCCACCCGGTGACCTATGAACGTATTGCAGATATTGAAAATCGATTAAAGGATGTGCCTTTTAGACCTGTTCCCGACAGTTTAGATTTTCAGCTGATGCGCGCACGTTTGCGCGCCACGCTCCCCACCCCTCGGGAAGCGATTGCTTGGTTTGAAAACGTTCTGGCAGAGGGTGGTGACCCCAATGCCATTCCACAACTATATGGGCAGACCTTAGCGCTCGTTCGGTCACGTCGTTTTGCCGATGCACATACTTTACTTGCGCGCTTGCAACCCAGACTCCCTGCTCACTCTTGGATAGAACAATTAGCGGCACAACTCGCACATGATGAAGGCAACTTAAAGGAATCGATTCGCGCTTACCGGCAAGCGATAGCCCACGCGCCGAATAGCCGGGGTTTACAGTATGGGTATTTAGAATCTCTGCTAGAAGCCGATCAAGCTCAGCTTGCTCTTGATTTTTTGATCAGTCGTTTGCAGACCGTACACAATGATGATCGTTTATATGAACTACAAGCACGGTCTTATGCCATGCTGAACAAGCAACTTTTACAACATCGTGCCCAAGCTGAAGCTTATATCTGTAAAGGAAATATCATCGCAGCAGTCGATCAATTGATGATCGCAATTAAAAGTGGGGACGGGGATTTTTACAGTCAGTCTGCTACAGAAGCAAGACTCAAAGAACTCCGCGCGATGATCGATTACGATCGTGCCATGAAGCAACGTGGCGGCCAACGTTAATATCAAAGCATTATTCCTTAATTGATAACTCCCCTTTTTTTGAGAATGTATGCAAGCTGTCTTTAAATCTTTCGTTATTGCAATAACAGGCCAACCCTCAGGCCGTGAGCAGGCCTGCAGCAGAAAATCACTTTCTCGGTTTTTGCTCGTGTTGATTGCCTCAGTATTTCTTGCAGGCTGCGCCAGCCTTCCCAACGTCCTAGACAAACCCAAAATGGAATTTGCGGGCGTGCGCATTGATAGCTTAGATCTGAGTAAACCCGAACTCACTGTGATCTTACGTCTGACCAATCCAAACAGCGTGAGCCTCCCTATCAAAACGGTAGAACTCAAATGTGATGTCAGCGGCAAACCCTTTGCCGAAGGGCGCAGCCTGCAAGCCATCGATCTACCCGCCCGTGGGAATACCTTAATTGAACTGCATCTGAGTATCTACAAAGAAGGATTGAACCAAATGGCTAAGGACATGTTGTTTCATCCCAACGATCCGGTGAAATATCACCTGGTAGGCCACGCCACGCTGACTCAACTTGAATTGCGATCCGATTTTGAATTCATTGGCACAACCGATCTTCCTCAACTATTGGGCAGAAAGAAAAATTAATTCCTGCCCTCTCCATAGCCCAAGTAATGAGTAAGTGTTTAACGTATCAAGTAATAAGAAATCTGACACTTACGCGTGTATCATTGGTGCACCGCAATAGAGCGACAGGTTTCGCATGCCCTCATCTTCAACGCGTAGTCTTGGAATTGTGCAACGCATTACCGGCTTCTTGTTTGGCCCCCCACGAGACCCGCTCTCACCGGAAACCCGCGGCCACATCACTCTGATTGCTTTTTTCGCTTGGGTTGGCCTAGGCGCTGACGGCCTTTCCTCCTCAGCCTACGGCCCTGAAGAGGCGTTCAAAGCGCTGGGTACACACGTTCACCTTAGCTTGTATTTAGCAATCGCTACGGCCTTTACCGTCTTTCTGATTTCCCTTGCCTACAATCAAGTCATTGAGCTTTTCCCTACAGGAGGCGGCGGTTATAAAGTGGCCACCGCCCTACTCGGCCCCTACTCAGGCTTGGTCAGTGGTGCAGCGTTGATCGTTGATTATGTCCTCACCATCGCGATTTCAGTTGCAAGTGGCGTGGATGCGGTTTTTAGTTCCCTCCCTCCTGGTTGGCAAGGGTCCAAGCTCACCACAGAGGTGGGGCTCACCATCATGCTGGTCATTCTTAATTTAAGGGGTGTGAAAGAATCCATCAAAATTTTAACGCCGATCTTTTTGGGCTTTGTGATCACCCATGTGTTTTTGATTATGTATGGCGTGGGGAGCAAGGTAGATCATGTAGGCGTTCTGTGGGCAGATACAGTGCAAGAAACCTCATCACTTGCCGGGGAGATGGGATGGGTCTTTGTGGCTTCCCTCTTTTTGCGCGCCTATTCATTAGGTGGTGGTACTTACACCGGTATTGAGGCAGTCTCTAATAACATTAATGCTTTGGCCGAACCTCGCGTTAAAACCGGTAAGTGGACCATGTTTTACATGGCTTTCTCTTTGGCGTTTACAGCTGCCGGTATTATTCTTTTGTACTTGTTATGGAGCGCCGTACCCTCAACATCAGGTGAAACGCTGAATGCGGTGGTCTTCCGTTCAGTCATTGATTCATTGCATTTGCCATTCGGCATGGGCCCCGTATTTTTAACAGTCACTTTGATCCTTGAAGGCGCATTGCTCTATGTTGCGGCCAATACAGGTCTTTTGGGCGGTCCTGCGGTATTGGCTAACATGGCAGAAGACCGCTGGGTTCCATCGCAGTTTGGTCAGCTTTCCAGTCGTTTGGTGACCAAACACGGCATCGTACTGATGGGTCTGACCGCCATTGGTATTTTGATTTGGAGCCACGGTAACGTTGATCTTCTGGCGGTCCTATACAGCATCAACGTATTCCTTACCTTTACGATGTCTTTACTCGGGCTTTGCATCTATTGGTGGCGCCATCGCGGCGA
>CAIPTD010000064.1 GCA_903867885.1 uncultured Ferrovum sp.
AGCGGGTAATGTAACGCTAGCGAATGCCATCGGAACAGGTGTTGCTGATGATAAATCCACGTATGTTTATGTGCCCGATATGATTCGCTTTTATCTCAGCGAAGAACCCATTCTTTCAAACGTACCCACCTTTAGACTCTCCAGACCGGATGACCTGTGCTACGTGTTAGCTAAGCTTCCTGAACTGGTCGTAAAAGAAGTTCAAGGCTCAGGGGGCTATGGCATGTTGGTGGGCCCAAAGAGCACAGAAAAAGAAATCGAAGAATTCCGCAAAAGAATTTTGGCCAACCCCAACAACTACATTGCTCAACCCACCTTAGCATTGTCCACTTGCCCCACCTTGGTGGATGAGGGAGTTGCACCTCGACACGTGGATCTTCGCCCTTATGTGATCACAGGCCAAGAAGTCAGCGTAGTCCCGGGCGGCCTGACACGGGTAGCGTTACGCGAGGGCTCCTTAGTAGTGAACTCCTCTCAAGGCGGTGGTACGAAAGATACATGGGTATTGGAGGCTGACGCATGTTAAGCCGCACCGCTGAGCATTTATTTTGGATGGCGCGCCATATCGAACGCGCTGAAAACATGGCACGTATGTTGGATGTCACTTTCCGCATGCGTCTTTTACCCGCCAGTATCAATCAACCAATTGAGCCGTGGGCACAACCATGGGCAGTGCCTCTCATCACCACGGGAACTGCCTCAGCTTATTACGCACTATATCAAGAACTCAACGCAGATAACGTGCTGGAGTTCATGGTGAGCAATCCGGAAAACCCCTCTTCGATTGCAAACTGTCTTAAACACGCTCGCGAAAACGCACGCACGGTAAGAGGCACGATCACCACTGAGATGTGGGAAAGCCTGAATTCCACTTGGATGGAGTTCGGAAATCCTGGTCCTGAAATTCTGGAAACTACCCGCTTAGGCGAATATTTTGAGCACGTCAAACAGCGCTCGCATATGTTCAGAGGCGTTACAGTAGGGACTGCGCTGAGAGATGAATCTTTTTTCTTTACTCGCCTTGGTACTTTTTTAGAGCGTGCAGACAATACTGCACGCATTCTAGATGTGAAATATCACATTCTTTTGCCTAGTCCCCAAGACATAGGTGGGGCACAAGACCATTATCAATGGGGCTCTTTGTTACGCTCCGTGAGCGCGTTTGAAGCTTATCGCAAAATTTACAGAGACAGCATTCTTCCCCGAAAAGTGGCTGAACTCTTGATTTTACGCAGAGACATGCCACGCTCCTTGCGGCATTGCGCCACTGAGATCTATTCCATGTTGGGCAGAATCTTAGGCAATACCGGGCATGAAGCTTTACGCAAAGCAGGGGATCTCAATGCCCGCCTTGAATTTGGGCGCATTGAAGATATTTTTTCTATTGGCTTACATGAATATTTGATCGATTTCTTGGACCGTACAGGTGAATTGGGCGCAGAAATCCATCAAGAATTTTTCGCCAGCACCGAACTGGAGATGCGCCTTGCATAGCCAGCCCTACTCCATTAGAGTCGCAACTCCTAACCGAACAGTTTTCACTTTCAAGCATGACTTATTGTGTTGGTCTTACCCTCAACGATGGATTGATGTTTGCTTCGGATTCACGCACCAATGCGGGCGTGGACAATATCGCGAGCTTTTGCAAGATGCGCATGTTCGAACGCACAGGGGAGCGTGCCTTAGTGACGCTCACCTCTGGCAATCTGGCGATCAGTCAAGGTACAGTCAATCTTTTACTCCAGTATGCTCGCGACGAGAGCCGGCTCAATCTATGGAACGCACGTTCTATCTACGACATCGCCAATCTGATCGGAGATTGTCTGCGGGAAGTGCAAAGGCGGGATGGCCCCTATCTAGCAGAAAAGAATATCGATCCGAGCGCGTGGTTCATCCTTGGCGGACAGATTGCGGGGGAGGAACCTCGCATGTTTATGGTTTACGCCGAGGGCAACTGCATCGAAACTTCAGCCGAAACGCCCTTCTTTCAAATCGGCGAAACCAAATACGGCAAACCCATTCTGGATCGCGTGATTACCCCACAAACGCCCTTAACAGAAGCGGCCAAATGCGTAATGGTATCGTTCGATTCCACGATGCGAAGCAATATCTCGGTGGGACCTCCTATCGATCTGGCCGTGATTTCACGAGGCGAGTTACGTGTGGGCCTACATCGTCGCTTCAAAGAGGGCGACCCTTACATGCAAATGGTGCATCAGGAATGGGGAGAGGGCTTGAGACGCGCCTTTACTCAGTTGCCCAACTTAGAGTGGGTTGACGATGGCCATCCGCGCAGCACTGCACCATAAAACCAGTTATCTTTTTGACCGACCCGTTCAGGTTCATCCACACGAGATTCGTTTAAGACCTGCGGCACATACCCGCACCCCAGTTGAAAGTTATTCTCTGCGTATTGCACCCAGTAATCATTTTCTAAATTGGCAGCAAGATGGATATGGCAACTGGGTAGCAAGACTGGTGTTCCCTGAGCCCACGACACAGCTAGACATTGAAGTTTCACTGCATGTGGACCTAACGGTCATCAACCCCTTCGATTTTTTTGTTGAAGAGTATGCCGAGAAATTTCCTTTTGATTATAAAGAAGACCTTGCCACTGAACTCTCCCCTTTTCTTGAATGCGAAGAATTAGGCCCACGGCTGACTTGGTTGATTAAAGAGGTTCAGCAATCCCTTCCTAAAGACGGTCAGCGCAGCGTGGATTTCTTGGTAGGAGCGAATCAAAAAATCCAATCCTTAGTGCAATATGCCATTCGCATGGAACCCGGAGTGCAAACGCCAGAAGAAACCCTGGCAAAGGGACTGGGCTCTTGCCGTGATAGCGCATGGCTCTTAGTTCAACTCATGCGCCGCTTAGGCTTAGCGGCCCGCTTTGTTTCTGGCTATCTGATTCAGCTCACGGCTGATATCGCTCCTCTTGAAGGCCCCGCTGGCCCCAAGCATGACTTCACCGATCTCCATGCATGGGCCGAAGTGTATATTCCCGGTGCAGGATGGGTGGGGCTGGATGCCACCTCGGGTTTAATGACTGCCGAGGGGCATATTCCCCTGGCTGCCACTGCACATTACCGATCAGCGGCTCCTGTGATTGGAGCGACGGGCCCGTGCGAAGTGGAATTCGCATTTGCAATGGAAATTGATCGCGTACTGGAAGATCCTCGCGTCACTAAGCCCTATAACGATGAACAATGGAAACATATCGATGCTCTGGGCCATCAAGTCGATCAAGAACTGATTGAAATGGATGTCCGTCTCACGCAAGGCGGTGAACCCACCTTTGTATCCATTGATGACATGGAAGGAGCAGAATGGAATATCGCTGCTTTGGGCCCGCACAAACGCCAATTAGCCAATGAACTGCTCCACAAAATGCGCGCACGCTTTGCGCCGGGCGGAGTTCTGCATTATGGGGTGGGGAAATGGTATCCCGGAGAGCCGCTACCTCGCTGGACCCTAGATTGCTTTTGGCGCCGTGACGGCCAACCCGTTTGGTTAGACGATCGTCTGGTCGCAGGGGATCAACCTGCTTCACTCGCTACCCTGGCATCTGCCCGCTCCTTTGCCAAAGCCCTCACCGAAAGCTTAGACCTCCCTGCTGAGCGCTTTATGGAGGCATGGGAAGACCCATTGCCGGCTTTAAAAGATGAAACTCAACTTCCCATCGATCTTGATCTCACCAAAGAAAAGTTTTCGGATGGCGATGAACGCAAACGCCTCACTAAGCTTTTAGAAGAACAAGGCTTGAGCACGGTTGTTGGCCTCGTTTTGCCCCTTCGCGCAGTTCCACGCCTGCATCCCGAATCGCCTTCGCAATGGCAAACTAGCCCGTGGCCTACCCGCCGCCCGCGCCTGTATTTGCTGCCCGGTGATTCACCTGTTGGTTTGCGTCTTCCCCTAAGGTCCTTGCCCGTCAATCAAGGCCCCTCAAGCGAACTGGGGGTTTTCCCGGTCGATCCATTCAGCATGACCTTACCTTTGCCTGCTGCGCTAGATGAATCAGCCTTAAGCCCAGAAGCGCGAAAGTCGCTGAAAGTAAAAAAAGGCAATCAGACCATAAAGTTTGTTCCAGAGCCCCAACCACTGGCAGCGCGGACCTCACGCCCGGCTCAATTGCCGGGCAGCGAGGCAGCTGTCGGGTTCATCGTCAATACAGCGCTGTGCTTGGAAGTAAGAGAGGGCATTCTGCATGTTTTTATGCCGCCACTGGCCTGCTTGGAAGACTGGATTCGCCTTATCCAAACTGTTGAACTGACCGCCCGCAAATGTTCGCAGGCTGTACGCATTGAAGGCTACCCTCCCCCTCATGATCCTCGCCTCAGGCGCTTCTCAGTCACTCCCGACCCTGGTGTCATTGAAGTCAACGTTCAACCGGCTAGCTCATGGTCTGAGCTGACAGAACTAGTAACGGGACTGCATGAAGATGCGCGTCAAACGCGACTGGCTACCGAGAAATTTATGTTAGACGGTCGTCATACTGGAACGGGTGGAGGCAACCATGTCACTCTGGGTGGAGCCAACCCCAACGATAGTCCTCTATTGCGAAGGCCTGATCTTTTGCGTAGTTTGCTCACCTACTGGCAGAATCATCCCGGGCTTTCTTATGGATTCAGCGGACAGTTCATTGGCCCCACCAGTCAGTCTCCCCGTGTGGATGAAGCACGCGATGATAATCTGCATGAGTTGGATATTGCTTTTCAGGAAATGGATAGAGCCAGCAAGGACTCAGGCTCCTGCCCGCCGTGGCTTACCGATCGTTTGCTTCGTCATTTACTGACTGATTTGACTGGCAATACCCACCGGGCTGAATTCTCCATCGACAAATTGTATTCACCAGATGGCCCCGCAGGTCGCTTGGGTATCCTTGAGTTCCGTGCCTTTGAAATGCCCCCCCATCCCCGCATGAGTCTGGCGCAAATGCTGCTAATACGCAGCCTTGTCGCTAAATTCTGGAAGGCTCCTTATCGTTCCACTCTCGTGCGATGGAATACTGAATTGCATGATCGCTTTATGCTGCCGCATTTTGTGCAGCAAGATTTAGCAGAGGTTGCCCGTGATTTAAATAACGCTGGCTATGCCTTTGATGCGCATTGGCTGGACCCTTTCATGGAATTCCGTTTTCCACGCTATGGCACCGCGAGTTACCAAGGCATCACGATTGAATTACGTCAAGCCATCGAACCTTGGCATGTGCTCGGTGAAGAAATGAGTGGGCAAGGCACCGCACGGTATGTAGATTCGTCGGTTGAGCGATTGCAGGTTAAGGTGACAGGCATGGTGGGGGAACGCCATTGGGTGCAGTGCAATGGCTCTGCCCTACCTCTCGTCCCCACCGGAACCCACGGTGAATTTGTGGCGGGGGTGCGCTTTAAGGCTTGGAATCCTCCTTCCTCATTGCACCCCACTATTCAACCTCACGGTCCCTTAGTGTTTGATGTGGTGGATAGTTGGAATAATCAATCTATTGGTGGCTGCACCTATCATGTTGTCCATCCCGGCGGCCGAAGCTACGACACCTTTCCCGTGAACGCCAATGAAGCCGAAGCACGCCGTTTTGCCCGCTTCCAAGCTCAGGGGCATACTCCAGGCTTAGTGAAGGGTGTCACCCCTGCTCGAGAGCGTGACTTCCCTTGTACTTTAGATCTTCGCAAAGTTTCGCCTAGTTACCGAACGCGTTAAACCCCTAAAATTTTACGCTTTACGAAACCGTAAAGTGTGAGGCTAACTGTAAAGATAGGGGGATGAGTATTCTTCTCATCTCTTTTTCTTTTGGGATCATCGCGGCTCAGTTTCTGCCTACTCAACTGCCGTGGTGTGCAGAAGCCGGTGGTCTTGCTTCCGCTTTACTTTTATTGGGAGCGTTTGGGTTCTGTTTACGGAATCCGTCACCCAGTCTATGCTCAAAAGGTAAGCACCTACTTTTCCGCAAGCCAATTCAAATCAGTATTTTATTGAGCCTAGCTTTTTTTTCAGCGGGCTTCGCTTGGAGTGGTTGGGCAGCTCAAGTCAGGCTGGAAGATTATTTATCTGCTGATTTTGATGACAAGCCCATTGATGTTGTGGGGTGGATCGATGATCTCACGCAAACACAATCAAGCGGACTGCGAATGACCGTGGCGATAGATTCTAATTATTCTGCTAGTGGCATTCCCTCTCGCGTTTCAGTCACCGCCCCACTTGCTCTGCTCTCTCCATCAGCCCACCTCAGCGCAGGTACCTGCCATCGTTTTACGCTGCGCTTACGGCCCGTACATGGGCGTCTTAATTTTTCTGGATTTGATTCTACCTCTTGGATGTGGGCGGCCGGCATTAGAGCCAGCGGAAAAGTTTTGGCCGTTTCACACTGCACTACGCAAATTGTTCCTCTGATAATGCGCTTGCAGAGAATGCGCGAGAGCATTCGGTCTCGCTTGATCCAAGCAGTGCCGCATAGCAATAGCCAAGTTTGTTGCAGCGGCATTCTAGTCGCGCTCGCAGTAGGCGATCAAAGTGGTGTGGATCAAGATCAATGGTCTATTTTGTGGCGCACGGGTGTCGGGCATTTGGTCAGCATCAGCGGGGTGCATGTGACCTTATTAGCCAGTATTTTGAGAAAGCTTGCCGAGCGAGGGTGGAGATTTTCTTCGCTAGCTTGTCGCCTACTCCCTGCTTCACGCGCTGGTCTGGCCATCGGATTTATTGCTGCTCTTGCCTATGCCCTTGTAGCGGGCTTCGCCATCCCCACTCAACGCACTTTGTATATGCTCGGTGCTGGATGGATTTTTTCTGGGGCAGGGATTAATGCAGGAGCAGGAAGACTTTTTTGGTGTGCTGTAGCGATGACTCTCGCATTGAACCCTTTCGCTTGTCTATCGCCCAGTTTCTGGCTTTCCTATGCCGCGGTGGGGGGGTTAATTCTGGCAGATTTAGGGCAGTTCGGGATCGTGCCTAAGTGGCGATCTGAGCTCAAGTCTCAATGGGTAGTCAATCTCGCACTGCTGCCATTGGTTGCTGTATGGTTTGGACAGCTTTCATTGATTGCCCCTATTGCCAACGCCATTGCCATTCCCTGGGTAGGCATGCTGGTCACGCCCCTCACCCTGATTGCAATGTTCCCGCACTTAAGTTTTTTTGCGATCCCTGCTCATTACCTCATGCAGACTTTGATGCACATCCTTGGGTATTTAGCTCAACCTTCTTGGGCAGCGATCACCATTACCGCTCCTGATACGCCCTCACTTTGGGTCTCCATCGCAGGTATTCTCTGCTTGCTGATTCCCTTATCCATTCCGCATCGCCAATGGGCATGGCTGAGCCTTCTGCCTGTGTGCTTTCCTGCTCACGCAACACCTATTTCAGGAGAAGCCAGGGTAGAGGTACTCGATATAGGACAAGGGCTTTCTGTGCTCATTCGCACCGCCCACCACACCGTATTGTTTGATACAGGCCCGAGATGGCAAGGCGGCGATGCGGGGCAAACTACTATCGTGCCTATTTTAAAATCTCAAGGTATCTTTTCTCTGGATCAACTCATTCTGAGTCATCCAGATTCTGATCATGTTGGTGGGGCAGACAGCGTAGCTAAAGCCATAGCCATTCAACATACTTTTACAGGTTTTGATCACCCAAATTCAGTGGGATGTTCGCAAGGTCAACACTGGATTTGGGATCAGGTGCAATTCGAGTTCTTATATCCAAGACCAGAAACCCCTTCCTCAGACAGCACAAGACTGTCATCTCGGCAGAGATCCCATCAGCGCAACAATCATGCTTGTGTTCTTAGGGTATCAAGCGGACAACACAGCGTTTTAATTCCTGCAGATATAGAAGCGGCTGCGGAAGAAGAACTGGTTGAAGAATCTAAAAGTGCGCGAGTGAACTTGAAAAGTGAAGTTGTCGTAGCCGCCCATCATGGTAGTCGCACCAGTTCAACAGAAAATTTCATCGTAGCAAGCCAAGCAAGGTATGTCGTTTTTTCAGCAGGCTGGCGCAATCACTTTCATCATCCTCACCCAGATGTGATTCAGCGCTGGAATGCGTCTGGCGCAAGCGCTTATAGAACCGACCAAGACGGGGCAGTTCGTATCACTTTAAACTCCGCCAATATACATATCGAAACTGCTCAACAAGCCCGCCACAACTACTGGAATAACTAAACAAGTCGGGCAAGGAGACAGCCACGTAGGGCGTTGATGAAGAGAATGGCGTCGGCGCGTTGAAGATCTGATTTCAATAAAACGTGCTCAATCAGTTGCCCCTCTTGTACAAGCGCGTTGCGGCGAATACCAGGTAAAAAACCGCAGCGCAAAGGTGGGGTCAGCCATTTGCCATCTATATACAGCGCTACATTACCCTTGGTAAATTCAGTGAGTTCACCCGCAGCATTCCATAGCAAGGTATCGAACACGTTTGCATCTTTTGGCGCGAAGGCGTCGTAGCCAGGACGCCAAGTGGTTTTATGCCGAACAAAATCTGGATCTTCTTCAAATGCCTGATCAGCCAATCGAACTGAAACCAACTCCTCAACACAAGAAGCGATGACATTAGAAAACTCTCTGCCTAATGATCCAGTGAGCGGAGTAAGTTCAACACCAACAGGACCAGACAAAGCCGCCACTTCGGTCCTTACTGTTCCGTGACGATCTACCAATAAGCGAACACGCCATTGACCCAAAGGATTTTGCCGTGCGCGTTCATTCAAAGCCTGTTCAATACTTGCCAAGCGCCAGAAAAAACCAAAGTAGCGCGCAGCGTCTGCCATTCTCGCCAAATGTGCGCCTTGATAAACAAAGATGCCTTCTTCTAATCGCAGAGTTTCCAGCACCCAAAAGCCGGCCGTTGCACGCCACAAAAAACGGCGCTTAGCCTGCCACTCTGCCCACTCACCCTCGGCATTCGATGACCATGTAATCCCAGAACCAATTCCACAAATAGCTTTGCTCCGCGAGCGATCTACTTGAACTGATCTGATCGGTACATTAAATAATGCCTCGCCACCTGGCGCGATTGCACCAAGAGCACCGCAATAAATTCCACGCGGGCCTTCTTCGTATTCTGCGATGGCTTTCATGGCCGTTCCCTTCGGCGCACCCGTTACCGAGCCACAAGGAAATAAGGCAGAAAATACTTCTTCCAACTTCACCTCACTGCGCGTGCGGGCAGTAACGGTCGAGGTCATCTGCCATACACTTGGCAGCGCCTCAACGCGAAAAAGATCGCTCACATGCACGGAACCTGGCTCTGCCACACGCCCTAAATCGTTGCGGAGCAAATCTACAATCATCACATTCTCAGCGCGCTCTTTAGGATCAGCCACAAGCTCTGCTGCCAAGCGTGCATCTTCATCTTGATGACGACCACGAGGTGAGGTTCCTTTCATCGGGCGCGTAGACAAAGTGCGTGTTGCGGGCTGCCAATGAAAAAATAACTCAGGCGATACCGAAGCAATTTGCCCTTCGCCCCAATCCAAATACAAACTAAAACTACCCGGTTGCGCGTTATACAGAGCACGGAATAAACCGAGCGCATCGCCCGCAAAATTACTGAATAATCTTCGGGTGTAATTGGCTTGGTAGTACACCCCATTCCGAATATCTTCACGCAGTTGGGCAAGAGCTTCGTTAAAGCGCTCACGTGAAGTGGCGCTCTTCCAATGTCCTACTTCAAAGGGTCCGGGTAGCGCACCCCCTGATATGGGCTGGGCCTCATTAAACACTGCAAACAAAGCATACGGGCCAATCACTTCATCATTGACCAATAAATCAGGATCAAAGGCGGGGCTGGCCTCATAGGCCACAAAACCTAATACCCAATGGCCACGCTCCGCTGCCTCACGCGCCGCACTGACGGTGCTGACAACCTGATCCAAACGATCCGCTCGAATGACTTCTAACGGCCAGTCAAAGCGATAAGTCCATCTCCGGCCGTCAGGTAAATGAAAATCTAATTCAGCATTCATGCAGAACGCCACCGTCTAATTTCAACACGCGATCCATTCTGCGAGCCAGATCCATATCGTGCGTGACTAAGACCACGCTCACATTTAAATCACGATTGAGTTCAAGCATCAAATCAAAGGCAGCTTGCGCACTCTCACGATCTAAGTTTCCCGTGGGCTCATCCGCTAATAAACAAGCGGGTGCGGTCACTAACGCGCGTGCAATCGCAGCACGCTGGCGCTCGCCGCCCGAGAGTTCGCCAGGAATGTGATCCAAGCGATGTCCCAAGCCCACGCGAGTCAACATCTCTGCTGCTAACCGCATTGCTTCGCCGGAGGGCATACGACGAATCAGCAAAGGCATGGCTACGTTTTCTTGGGCAGTAAATTCATCCAAGAGATGATGAAACTGATACACAAAGCCCAAGGTTTGATTGCGAAGCGCACTCAGGACTTTTTGCGATAACTGAGAGGGCTGCTGACCGCACAAAAAGATTTCGCCTGTGTCAGGTTGATCGAGTCCACCCAAAAGATGAAGTAAGGTGCTTTTACCAGAACCCGATGCGCCCACAATGGCTAAGCGCTCTCCTGCCTGCACCTCTAGGGATACACCTTTTAAAACCTGCACAGCTTGCGGTCCCTGGCGAAAAGACTTCACGACTTCGCGGGCTTCGAGCACTAAAGGGTCGCGACTACGCATCACAATCACTCATAGCGCAAGGCCTCCGCAGGTTGAACATACGAAGCACGCCAACTGGGATAAAGGGTCGCCAACAAAGTCAGCACAAAAGACACCCCACAAATCACGAACACATCACTCCACAATAATTGAGAAGGAAGCTCACTAATGTAATACACATCGCGTGCCAAGAATTGAATGCCCAATACATGCTCGATAAATGGCACGGCCACATCAATATTCAAGGCCAAAACAATCCCACTGGCTGCACCAAGCAAGGTTCCAAAAAATCCAATCATTGCCCCCTGCACCATGAAAATAACAGTGATGCTCATCGGGCGCGCACCCAAGGTGCGCAATATCGCAATATCCGCTCGCTTATCGGTCACTGCCATGACTAAGGTGGAGACAATGTTAAATGCGGCCACCGCCACGATCAGCATGAGGATCACGAACATCATGGTTTTTTCTATCGCGACCGCCCGAAAAAAGTTGGCATGTTCACGCGTCCAATCCGAAATCCATGCCTGCATAGTCAGTGAACGTGAGAGCTCAAACGACACTCGCGGAGCAGCAAAAAGCTCTCGAATTTTAAGCCTCACTCCAGTTACACGATCATCAAGCCGATAGAGTTTTTGGGCATCTTCCATCTGAATTAGGGCAAGCCCATTGTCGTACTCGAACATCCCCACTTCAAAGACACCTACCACGGTGAATTGTTTTAAACGAGGGATCAGCCCTGCCGGTGTGACTTGACCTTGAGGCGTCAGAACCACCACTTTATCGCCAAGCTGTGCGCCCAAACGATTGGCCAGTTCTTTGCCGAGAACAATACCGAATTGCCCCGGCATCAGATCACTGAGTTTTCCTGAACGCATATGATCAGCGATATCCGCCACCTTGGATTCCTCAGAAGGCAGGATGCCGCGAATCATTACACCCTGCACCGAAGACCCATAAGCCAGCATGCCCTGACCATTTACATAGGGCGCGGCACCCATCACTTCAGGATTTTGCTGGCTCTCCCGCGCCACCAAAGGCCAATCCGCCAGCCCCGACTCTGAACCCTCTACAGTGACATGGGAGGCTACGCTTAAGATGCGGGTCCGCAGCTCACGCTGAAAGCCATTCATTACTGATAACACAACGATCAAGGCCATCACGCCTAAAGCGATGCCCAGCATGGAGGTGGCAGAAATGAATGAAATAAATCGATTCGATCGACGCGTTCGGGTGTAGCGCAGACCGATAAAAAGTTCGAAGAAACGCACGGGCTCAGGGGTCCAGAAAAAAACAGTCAAAGACGATTCAAGAGGATACCCGTTAAACTACATTTATGTCTTTGCCTAAACCCTCCCACTACCACTTAATTGTGGAACACCTCTCACCGACTGAGCCCGAGACTTGTCGGTCTCCCGTCATCCAGCAGCTTGCAAAACTGCTGGGTAAAACTGCTGGCACGCATCTTGTAGCCGCCAATCCTCGCGCGGAGATCGCAGAACTCATGGGAAATGTCTTTCCTATCCCTTGGGCCAACATCTGGCTGCGCAACGCCGGTATCAAGCCCCGGTCAGATGAAACCTGCTTTGTTATTGAGCCAGTTCAGATGGTGGCCAGCATGAACAATATTGCCATGCGCCCTTTGCCTGTAGCCTTAACAGAAGCACAACTTGAAGACTTGATTTCTGTCTTGCAACCCGTTCTTGCCAGTGACAGCGCCGATATTGAAAATATCAACGGGCAATGCCTTCTGCGCATTCGCCGCGCCCTCAAGGTCAACACCACGCCACTCGACGAAGCCCGCAATCGCGATCTTAGAGACTGCCTACCCAGCGGAGATGACTCAGGCTGGGTTCGCCGCACGATGACGGAGTGCCAAATGGTGTTACATGAGCTCTCCTCTCACCCTGCGCTTGCTGGTACTGGTGTCAACGGGGTGTGGCTTTGGGGAAACACTCAAGGCGCTTCTTCTGGTCTGCTAACGCAAACACAGAGCCATAACCGATTGGTTCAGCTTCGTACCTTTGATCCTTGGCTCGCCGCCTTGATGCATCACTCCAACACACATGACAATCCAGACCCGTTGGGTATCTGGCACGGCACAACCCAAACCTCAGGCTTGGCAGAAATACTCACAAAAAAAGTGACTGAATTATGGAACGGAAAACTCAGTCATCTCGCTATTAGCCTTTGGCAAGATAGCGAACCCGGACGTATTTGGCATTTAAAACGTCATCATCTGCTGCGGTTTTGGTCTCGCCCAGTTAAAATAGACGGTTAATGTCTTAGCGGAGCACTACCATGGAAGCCGAACGTCTGAATGCCATCGTCAATCATCTCTCAGATCTGGAAGAGCGTATCCAGAGTCTGCGGAGGTATCTTTGACTTTGATGCCAAGCAAGAACGGCTAGAAGAGGTTCTGCGCCTCGGCGAAGATCCCGCACTCTGGGAAGACGCCAAACGTGCCCAAGAAGTGGGCAAAGAGAAGAAAAGCCTGGAAGAAGTTGTCAACACTGTCCTTAAAGTGGAGCGTGACCTGCGCGATGGGCGCGAACTGTTTGAGATGGCCTCAGGTGAAGGCGATGATGATTCGGTTCTCAGTGTAGCCGACGACCTTGCTGCGGTTGAAACTGTGGTGGGCGGAATGGAATTCCGTCGCATGTTTTCAGGCGAACTCGATAGCGCCAATTGCTTCATCGACATTCAATCTGGTGCCGGCGGTACTGAGGCACAAGACTGGGCCTCCATTCTATTGCGCATGTACCTGCACTACTGCGAGAAACGCGGCTTTCAAACTGAACTCTTAGAAGACTCTCCCGGTGAGGTGGCAGGACTTAAAAGCGCCACCCTTAAAATCAGTGGCGAGTACGCCTATGGTTATCTTCGCACTGAAACAGGTATTCATCGCTTAGTTCGGAAGTCTCCGTTTGATTCAGGTAATCGCCGTCATACCTCTTTTGCTGCAATTTTTGTATACCCCGAAGTCGATGACTCGATTGAAGTGGATATCAATCCTGCCGATTTAAGAATTGACACCTTCCGTGCTAGCGGCGCGGGTGGTCAGCACATTAATAAGACCGACTCTGCAGTTCGTATTACCCATAACCCCAGCGGCATTGTGGTGCAGTGTCAGAACGATCGTTCTCAGCACCGTAACCGCGCTGAAGCGATGGCCATGCTGAAGTCTCGCTTATATGAAGCCGAATTGCGTAAACGCACCTCAGAAAAACAAGCCCTAGAAGACAGCAAGACCGATGTGGGTTGGGGCCATCAAATTCGTTCCTACGTTCTGGATCAGTCCCGCATCAAAGATTTACGTACCAACGTTGAAGTGGGGAATACCCAATCGGTTCTCGATGGTGATTTAGATATTTTTATTGAAGCAAGTCTCAAGCAGGGCCTGTAAGCCACTGCCATTAGGAGCTGTCATGTCTGAAGAATTGAACCCCCTGATCGAAGAACGGCGCAGCAAGCTGAAGCATTTGCGCGAGCAGGGCAACGCCTATCCCAACACCTTTCAACGCACGCACGAGTCAGGCCCTCTGCATATTGAATATGATTCCTTCGACACTGAGACGATCGTTGGAAAAAAAGTACAGGTTCAAGTCGCGGGCCGGATGATGTTGAAGCGAGTCATGGGCAAGGCAGCATTTGGAACAGTTCAAGACAGCACGGGCCGCATTCAGTTTTATGTCACCGCTGATAAGACCGGCGCTGAAGCATTAGAAGCATTCAAACACTATGACTTGGGCGATATCGTTGCGGCCGAAGGCACACTCTTCAAAACCAAGATGGGCGAGCTCACCGTTGAGGTTCACACTCTTACCCTACTCGCCAAAAATCTGCGCCCCCTGCCTGAAAAATTTCATGGCTTAGCAGATCAAGAACAGAAGTACCGTCAACGCTATGTTGACCTGATCATGAACGAAGACTCACGCGAAGTGTTCGTGAGACGAAGCAAAATCGTTCAAGCGGTGCGTCAATTTTTAGTAGGACGCGGCTATCTTGAAGTGGAAACCCCCATGATGCACCCCATCCCAGGTGGCGCAGCTGCTCGCCCCTTCGTGACGCATCACAACACCCTAGATATGGAGTTATTCCTGCGCATCGCCCCCGAGCTCTATCTCAAGCGCTTAGTGGTTGGCGGCTTTGATAAGGTATTCGAGATCAATCGAAACTTCCGCAACGAAGGTATTTCACCGCGCCACAATCCTGAATTTACTATGATTGAGTTCTATGAAGCGTATCGTGATTATCGTTACCTCATGACACTCACCGAAGAAATGTTCCGCTTCGTAGCCGAACAAGCTACTGGCTCATCGCTTGTGACCTACCAAGGACGCGAACTCGATTTTGGAAAACCATTCCATCGCTTAACGATCCTTGAAGCCATCACTACCCACTGCCCTGACTACAAAGATAAGCCTCTACATGACGCAGACTGGCTTCGTATCGAGATCAAGCGCCTAGGCGGCAAAGTGCCGATGAATGCAGGTTTAGGCGCACTGCAACTTGCTCTGTTCGAAGAGACCGCGGAATCCTTATTATGGGAACCCACTTTTATTGTGGATTATCCCGCTGAAGTTTCACCGTTAGCACGACGCTGCGACACGAACCCTGAACTCACCGATCGCTTTGAATTATTTATCACTGGCCGAGAAATCGCCAATGGCTTTTCTGAGCTGAATGATCCCGAAGATCAAGCTGCACGCTTCTTAGCGCAAGTGGAGCAAAAAGATGCAGGTGATCATGAAGCCATGCATTACGACGCTGACTATATTCGTGCCCTAGAGCACGGCATGCCTCCTACCGCTGGGGAAGGCATCGGCATCGACCGCCTTGTCATGCTGCTCACTGACAGCCCCAGCATTCGCGACGTGATCCTTTTTCCTCAACTCCGTCGCGTGGAGTAGTGCAATAAAATCGATGCACTGAACTAAGCCAAGAACCAAGGCCGGGGCACCCCGGCCTTTATCATGGCATCGCAACAGAGAGATCCAGTTCGCATTTCATCAACCTTGAAATAGTCGCTCCTCAATGCGGTCCAGCGAACCGAAGCTTCTCCATCAATCAATTACAAAGTATGTAAAGCAAGAACAAGACGCCTTCGAGCACACTCGACAACATTGATGAATGGAGGTGGTTGGGGTGTCTCAAGCTCAGGCGATACTGGCACAGAAGTTAAAGCACGCAAGGTTGAACGCCAATCTCAGCCAAACGGCGGTAGGGGTTGCAATTGGCTTAGATGAGTCTGGAGCAGCAACGCGAATATCTCGTTACGAGTCAGGAAAATATTCTATTCCCCTTCACATGATTGAGCGCTTATCGTCCTTCTATAATGTGCCGCTTTGTTGGTTATTTAGTAACGAGCCAGATTTAGATCAAATCATCCTCGATTATTTTCGCAAAATGACCCGATCAGGGATCAACTTGTTTTAAACGTTTATTGGCTTGTTCCCTTGAAAGGACTAGGGCACGCAGTTGAATGACCACAGAATCAAGATCGCCATCAAGCCCTGCAGCAACAAAATCTGGCGCCTCAGGCGCTTCATAAGGACTGCTAATTCCGGTCATATTATTGACCTCACCGCTACGCGCACGGCGATACAAGCCTTTCACATCTCGGGCTTCGCACACCGCTAAGGGTGTATTCACAAACACCTCAAGAAATCGATCCGCGCCAATTAACTTTCTGGCCAACTCACGGTCGGCACGAAAGGGCGAAATCAAAGCGGTAATCACGATCAATCCCGAATCTGCCATCAATTTCG